>JANMEB010000075.1:0-1876 GCA_031376585.1 Planctomycetota bacterium
AAGTCGATGGCTTCAAGCATGGCGTGCTGACCACGGGGTCCATTTTGCCGCGCCGCTAGGTGAGAGTGATGATTGCTGATTGCTGAGCGGCTTAGAATTGAGGACCAACATGATCAAAGTCGTTCGTTTGCCGAAACGTGCTCTAGTCAAAACGCCTGACACTTGGGATTTGTCAAAGCTGTTCCCCAACGACAAAGCTTGGGACGAAGGCTTGACCAAGCTGGAGAAGCGGATCAAAGGCTACGGCAAGTTTCGCGATAGTCTGGCCGATAGCGCTGCGGACTTAGCGGCTTGTCTCAAATACGACGGCGAAACGGAACGACTTGCCGATCGGTTGAGCAATTACGCCTATTTGAAAACGGCGGAAGACCAAGCGAACAGCACGTACCAGCGCATGTTGGGACGGATTCGCAACATCTCAACACGCGTCAGCGAAGCGGCCAGCTTTATTCAACCGGAGATCATGGCGATCGCGGACGCCAAAATGAAAACATTTTTGGCCCACAGCGCGATGACCAAATATCGTTTGTTAGTCGAACGAATATTGCGTTTCAAACCCTTCACGCTGGGCAAGAACGAAGAGCGGTTGCTGGCGATGCAAGGCGAAATCGCGGGGACTCCCAGCGTCGTATTCCGACAACTACATGACGCTGATTTGAAATTCGGTTTGGTCAAAGACGAAGCCGGTCGGCAGATTGAGCTTTCGCCATCGACCCTCGCGAAACTCCTGCAATCGCCCAACCGCGACGTGCGCCGCACGGCCTTTCAACAATTCTATGTGCAGTTCAAGGCCCACGAAAATTGCTTGGCCGCAATTCTCAATGGCTCGATCCAAAAGGACATCTATTACTCGCGCGCTCGCGGCTACGAAAGTTGCCTGCACAGTGCCGTATTTGCCGACAACGTTCCGATGTCCGTGTACGACAACCTGATTCAGACGGTTCGCAAGCATCTGCCTGCGGTGCATCGCTATTACGAACTGCGGCGCACGAAAATGCGGCTGCGCGAAATTCGCCATTACGATACTTATGTTCCCATCCTCAGCGATATCAAGCAGCGGCACACGTGGGATCAAGCCACGCGTGTGATCGTCGACTCGCTGTCTCCGCTGGGCAGCGACTATTGCAACGTACTCCGTGGCGGTTTGACCGGGCGCTGGTGCGATCGCTACCCGAATCAAGGCAAACAGAGCGGCGCGTTTAGCTACGGAACGTATGACGGCGATCCCTACATCATGATGAATTTCAAACCCGACGTGCTGGACGACGTGTTCACGCTGGCCCACGAAGCCGGCCATTCGATGCACTCACATTTGTCTACCAAACATCAGCCTTATGAATATCACCATTACGCGATTTTTGTGGCGGAGGTCGCCAGCACGTTCAACGAGCAACTTCTCACGCATCACTTGGTCGATCGTGCGAAAGACGATCGGCAGCGAGCGTATTTGATCAACAATGAAATCGACGACATCCGCTCGACGATTGTTCGGCAGACGATGTTTGCCGAATTCGAAAAGACCACTCACGCGATGGTGGAGGCGGGCGAGCCGCTGACGATCGAGGCTTTCAAAAAAGTTTACCGGCAATTGCTCGACGACTATTTCGGCCCGGAGTTTGCTTTGGATGAAGAAATGTCGCTGGAGTGTTTGCGCATTCCGCACTTCTATCGCGCGTTCTACGTTTACAAATACGCCACCGGGCTGTCGGCGGCGATTGCCTTGAGCGAGCGAGTTCTCAAGGGCGGTCCGCGCGAGCTGGCCGACTATTTGGGATTCTTACAAGGCGGCTGCAGCAAGTTCCCGCTGGATTTGCTTCGCGGTGCGGGCGTCGATCTGGAAAAACCACAACCCATCGACCTCGCCATGCGCAAGTTC
>JANMEB010000119.1:0-8170 GCA_031376585.1 Planctomycetota bacterium
TGGACGGCAACGGGCGGTGGGCCCAGCAACAATCGTTGCCACGCATCGAAGGCCATCGCCGTGGTGCGGCTGTGGTGCGGGCAATCACGACCGAGTGTTGTCGGTTGGGTTTGGGACAAGTCACGTTGTACTGCTTATCGAACGAAAATTGGAAACGGCCGCAGGAGGAACTGGAGTTCTTGATGCACCTGCTTCAGTATTATTTGATTGAAGAGCTGCCGACGCTAATGGAAAATAATTTGCAACTGAAGATCATTGGTCGACGCGATCGAATCCCAGCCAATGTGATTCAGCAAATGGACGACACGATTGAGAAAACGAGCGGTAACACCGGCACGCGGCTTTGTTTGGCGATTAATTACGGTGGCCGCGGCGAGATCGTCGATGCGGTTCGCAGCATTGCGAGCCAAGCTCAGCAGGGGAAATTGGCGGTACGAGATATCGATGAGCAGACGATTGCCGATCACTTGTACACGCGTGGGATGCCGGACCCAGACTTGTTGATCCGTAGCGCGGGTGAAATGCGGTTAAGCAATTTTTTGCTTTGGCAGATAAGCTATAGCGAGCTTTGGGTTACCGAGCGATTTTGGCCGGAGTTTCGCGTTGAGGATTTACACAACGCGATTCGCTCCTACGCTCAGCGGCAACGTCGATTTGGTGGACTGCAACAGAACAAGGAGAAAACCTGACGTGCTTTCTCGACGCTTGATTTCATCTGCGGTGGTCATCACGGCAGTTCTTTTGTTGATGTGGCTTGATCATTGGATGGGTCGGTCCTCGGCGCCTGCTCGGCCCGGCGTCGTATTGGCCGTGGTCCTGCTGGTTGTCGCCTCAGTTGGTGGCGAGGAACTACGAAGGATGATCCCGGTTGGACCACAACGACCCCAGGCAGCCGTCATTTTGATCGCCGTCCTTTTGTCGACGATGCCGTCGTTCATGCCAGTCCTATTTCCGGGGCACATGGCAGATTGCGTGGTCGGAAAATTCGGATGGACGTCGATGGGTTGGGCAGCCGCTGCCGGCTGGGCATTCTTGGTCGAAATGCTGCGCTACCGCGCTAGCGAACAAGCCCTGGAACGAATCGTGCGAACGATTTTCATTGCGATCTATATCGGCATGCTGAGTTTTCTCGCGCAACTTCGGTATTTGATCGATAACTCGTGGGGATTGGTTGCGGTGTTGTCGCTGGTCGTGACTGTCAAGATGTCGGACTCGTTTGCTTACTTAATTGGACGCTGGATTGGCAAACACAAATTGTCGCCGGTGCTGAGTCCTGGCAAGACGATTGAAGGCGGCCTTGCGGCGATTGTCTTCGGAGTGTTCGGAGCATTGTTGGTACTTTATCCCGTCGCGTATTGTCTCACTGGATCGATCGGGCGAACGACTTTGTTGAACGGGATCATTTTCGGCGTTGTCGTTTCGATCGTCGGGATTTGGGCGGACTTGGTCGAATCGCTGATCAAACGCGAATCGGATTGCAAGGATTCGGGTGCATTGATTCCTGGAATGGGAGGAGTGCTTGACGTTTTTGATTCGATATTGGGTGCCGCACCGATTGCCTTTGCGTTGTGGGCAATTGGGCTTTTCGGGCCGTTAAATTAGTTGGTGCCTAGCTTAGCCGCGCGAACCAAACAACAATAAACGGCGTCGAACGAGCATGAAGTGGCACGTGTAACGTGTTTTCCGAAAATAAGCCCTCGGCTACTGTTACTACTAAATGACGCGACCGAAAAATTCACGTCAGACAGAAAAACACCGGGAATTGTCTAAACGGCAGAGTAAAATTGGTATAGTGTGAAAGTTCCATGGACCAGGAGCGGTGTACCCAAGCCACCGCGCAATGAATGATACAAGCCTCAATTCCCTCTGTCGAACCCCGTTTCGTACTGCCTTTATTCGGTGCACGAGACCAGCATTTACGGCGACTTCGCGAAAAGTTCAACGTGGATATCACCCATCGCGACGGAGAGATCCGAGTTACTGGCGAAGAACCTTTTGTAACTCAAGTGACCAAAGTTTTGGAAGAGCTTACTTCGATTATTCGCCAACGCGGAAACATTACTCCGGACTTGTTTGACGAGACCATTGCCCACGTCACGGGCGACGAGCCACCGCCTCGCATGGCGACCGTCGAAACACTTCAAGTCGGTCGGCAAGTCCGTCCGAAAACCGCAGGTCAAGCAAAATACATCGACGCGATTCGCAGTCACGATCTTGTGTTCGCGATGGGTCCTGCTGGCTCCGGAAAAACATACTTGGCGGTTGCGGCTGCAGTTGAAGCTCTCAAGCTTCAGACGATTCGCAAGATCGTGCTCGTGCGACCCGCTGTCGAAGCGGGTGAAAGCCTGGGCTATTTGCCCGGCGATTTACAAGCCAAAATCAATCCTTACTTGCGACCACTAATGGACGCGATCAACGAAATGATTGGCTTTGACCATATTCAGCGACTGGTCCAACAAGATGTAATCGAAGTTGTTCCGTTGGCTTACATGCGCGGCCGAACGCTCAACGACGCTTTTATTATCTTGGATGAAGCTCAAAACACGACTATTTCGCAAATGAAGATGTTCTTGACCCGCATGGGCCAAGGCTCAAAAATCGTAGTGTCAGGCGACCCGACTCAAGTCGACTTGCCAGCGAACCAAAAGAGCGGTCTCATTGACGCAATCGCGAGATTGGCGTCCATCGATGGGGTGAGCATTGTCGAATTGACCCGCGCGGACATTGTGCGCAATCGACTTGTTCAATATATCGTCGATGCGTATGAAAGTCCCGAAAACGGGAATGGCTCGAACGGATTTCCTCTAGGTAAGTAGCATCCAAAGTTTCACAAACGCGGCACACGATCAGTCGAACGCCAACCGCAAAGTTACGATTCAATTTGTTTTAAGCAGATGCTACCGGGCCTCGGTCCGGTCGGCCTTATTCTATGTCAAGTAGCCCGAGTCGAACGCGCTGGACCATACCCGAGCCGCGCGGTCTGTTCAAGTCGCTCGTGGAATGGAGTCGTAGCCCGTATGTCGGCGTGCGTCTGCTGTTGTGCGCCGGCGCATCGATCGTCTTGTGGATAGCGTGTTACGGTTGGGCTCCCGCGTTCCCGTATCGAGCGAGGCTCGCGCCTCTTCATCGAATCCAAGCCCGCGTTCCATTCGACGTGCGCGACGATGCGGCCACCGCCGAGGCCAAGGGCGTCGCTCGCAGTTCGGCACTTTGTTATTACCGCCATTCGCCATCGTTATTGGAAAATTTGCGGTTGGCCTTGCGCGACCAAGTATTCGAGATTCGCGATCGCGAATTTAGCAGCGTTCAAACTAACTTATGGGCCGAGTTCTACGCGCCGGAAAAAGCGTCCGACCCAACTCAGTCGCCGACTGCGGAGTCGTATGAACGCTTCCGCAAAGCCCTGTCGAAAGACGAAAAACTGGACGCTCTGGCGAGGGTATTGGAAAAATCATTCGCCGAAATCGAACGCAATGGATTACTTGCCTCGCTGGAACACGAATTTGGCCAAGGCGACATGCAGCGAATCATTGTTGTTCGCAACAACCCCGCAGACCAAAGCGAAGTCGACGTGGCGAGCGTGCGAATTCCGTTGGTTCGCGATCTGCTTCAGAAAAAGCTCATCGAACAGTTACAACTAGAGAGCGAACTGATCTCAGATCCGGAATTCGTCGCCGAACGAGTGAGTCGTTGGCTAAGTCCCAAACTTCCGACGACGTTGTCTTGGGATCGAGTGTTGACCCGTCGCCAAACGGAAATCGCCATCAGTAATTTGCCGGCTGTCACGAAGCAATTTCGAGCGGGCGATGCGTTGGAAATTGAAGATGGCGATTTGACCGAAGCTAAAAACGGCCTTGGCGCAAGACCACTCAGCAATGGCGAGATTGGGCTCTTGCACGCCGAGCACGACGCCTTCGTAAAGCAACTTTCGATTGGCTCGAAGTTTGCTCATTCGATGGCATTTTTTGGCATGATGGCGGCAGCGCTGGCGCTATTGAGCGCGTACTTACGCTATCGGGATCGCAAGGTATTGGATGACCTCAAGCTGTTTTCCATGCTGCTAGGCTTGTTCGTAGTTGCGATCATCGTTGCCTGGGTTCTTTCGTTGAATGTGGAATCGCGCGCCGAGTTGGTTCCGATTGTCATGCTGTCAATGCTGGTCGCCATCGCCTTCGATGTCGAGTTGTCAATTTTGATAGGAGGTTTGGTATCGCTTGTGTTCTCCATAGCACACGGCTATGCGTTGGGTGAGTTCGTATTGCTGGGAGGAACGGCTTGCACAGCAAGCTTACTCTGCCGATCGATTCGCAGTCGAACACGACTTATCTATGTAGGGTTCGCGGCCGCTTGTGTCGCCGGTCCAACGACGATCGGCGTGAATTACATGCTCGGACAGCCGCTCACTATGGGATTGCTGCTGGATGCAATTTGGTTTAGCGGTGGAGCGATGTTGGCGGCGCTGTTGATGACCGCACTCCTGCCGTTCTTGGAGCAGTGGTTTGGGATCGAAACCGATATCAGTTTGCTGGAGCTGGGCGACGCGAATCATCCGTTGTTACGAGAATTGGTTCAGCGCGCTCCAGGAACATATAACCACAGTATCAGCGTGGCTTCGATCGCCGAGGCCGCAGCGGAAGTTGTTGGCGCCAACGGTTTGCTTTGTCGCGTTGGGGCTTACTTTCACGACATCGGAAAAATGCGCAAGCCCGAGTACTTCGTCGAAAACCAAGTCGGAGGAACTAGCAAACACGAAGATCTCGTTCCCACGATGAGCACATTGGTGATCGTCGCGCATGTCAAAGAAGGGATCGAAATGGCTCGCCAGCATCGAATGCCACGGCGAGTGATTGAGATCATTGAGCAACATCACGGAACCACCCTGGTTGAATATTTTTATAACCAAGCTTCGTTGCGGGCCACCGAAGACTCTGAACCCGATGAATCTAGTTTTCGTTACCCCGGCCCCAAACCGCAATCGCGCGAAGCCGCCATCGTCATGTTGGCCGACGCTGCGGAAAGCGCTAGTCGGGCACTGCGCGACCCAGGCCCCGCGCGGTTAGAGGCTTTGGTCGACGCGATCGTATTGAAACGGATCACCGCTGGGCAATTGGACGATTGTTCGCTTACGATGATTCAGTTGCGCGACGTCCAAATGAGCCTCATCAAATCGCTGAATGCGATGTACCATGCGCGAATCAAATATCCCGAAAGCACCCAGCCCGCGTAAAGGTTCTGGAATCGTTGTCGAAGTCTCAAACCGACAACACCGGCGTATCATCCGCAAGTCAATCCAAAAAGCCGTGCGTTCGGCTTTGTCACTGCGCAATTGGCAGACTGCGGATATCAGCGTAGCCGTCGTCGATAGTTGGACAATGCGGCAGCTCAATCGCGAATACTTGAAACACGATTATGCGACCGATGTGTTAAGCTTTTCGTTTTTACGCAACACTCGCGAGCGGAGGTTGGTTGGCGAAATCGTGGTTTGTGCGGAAGTTGCCGCGAAGCTGGCGTCCAAACAAAAATGGAAATGGCACGACGAATTATTGCTCTATGTTGTACATGGCGCACTGCACTTGGTCGGCTACAATGATAAGACGGCGATTCAACAACGTCGGATGCGGACTGCGGAACAAAAATTATTGTCGGAATTGGGAGTATTGGCTTTGCCCGGCGACCTCAACAAGCGATCCAAGGAAACGCCATGACGCCAGTCGTCGCGCTAGTCGTGGTTGGATGGGGCTTGATCTTCGCAACTCTGGGGGCGACCGCCGCCCAAGTGCTGCATGAGTTTGCGCGGCACGAACTGGAAGTCTATTGTCATCGACGCCAACGTCGGGCTTGGTTTGACGCGATTATCCAAAGCCGCGAGAAATTCGCTTTGGGTGCCGAGTCGCTGCAGATGTTGGGCATCGCGATGCTCATTTTCGGCAGTTTGAATCTAGTCATGCGCAATGTCGCGGTCGGTTCCCTCGATGCGATCACAACGCTGGCTTGTATTTTGATTTGTACCTTGGTCCTGCTCGTCTGCAATAGTTGGATTCCATGGGGTGTTGCCCATTTTGCTTCCGCTCCATTCTTGTTCCACACCTGGCGATTTTGGTGGGTCGTATCGGTCCTCACATGGCCGGTCACCATTGGTGTGCGGATGTTCTCGGGTTTAACACGACGAATCAGTGGCCAAGCGGAGATCGACGAAGACGAAGAGCAAATCTTTGAGGAAGAAATTCGCTCGATGGCATCCGAAGGCGAGCGTGGCGGTTGGCTTGAGGCCCGAGTGCGTGACATGCTCGAAGGCGTTTTGGATTTGGACGATACCGCCCTGGCGAAAGTCATGACGCCGCGCTCGCAAATCGACTCGTTGGATGTCAATTCCGATTGGGAAGCCACGTTGAAGCTCGTCGTAGAAACCGAACGGACCCGTCTGCCTGTTTTCCGAAATACGTTCAATAATGTCGTCGGTATCCTGTACACGAAAGACTTGCTGACCGAATTCCTCAAGCCGAAGGAACAACGGCGGCCGCTAGAAAAGCTATTGCGCAAGCCAATCTACGTACCGGAATCGACTCGATTGGACGTTATGCTGAAAAAATTCCTACAAAGCAGAGTTCACATGGCCATTGTCCATGACGAATACGAAGCGGTTTCCGGCATCGTCACGATTGAGGATATCTTGGAGGAAATCGTCGGCGAAATTCAAGACGAAACCGACGTCGCCGAACCGGTGACCATCGAGCGAATCAACGAGAATGAAGTTCGCGTCGCCGGTACAGCCCACGTCGAAAAGCTCAACCAGGAAATGGGTCTTCAGTTACCCGAGGACGAGGATTTCGACACGGTCGCCGGGTTAATTATGAGCGTGTTGAAAGAAATCCCTCGTCGGGGCCAAAAAATCGTCATCGGAAACGTCGAATTCGAAGTCCAACAAGCCACCCAGCGAACCGTCGAACAAGTCAAAGTCCGCGTGCTGGATGAAGCGCCGTAATTGTTCGGCCGACATCGCGGCTGCTTTTCATCATTGCTCGATTTGTCTATAAAAAATTACCGTCGAACAAATTTTGCAGTGGAGTAACACTATGCCCCTAGCCCGAAAAAGGGTCGCATATTTATTTGAAGTCGAAGATCTCGAGCGGGTTGTTGCCGCTGTCGATGACAATGTGGCGTTGACGAAGATCGACGAACTCAACACGGCATGCGAAGAACGTTTTCGAGGTATGCTGATTCGGCAAGACAATCTCAACCGGTCGCTGGTGAGTTTTCAGGCAAACAAGGAACGGCCGTTTTATCGCTGGTTCAAGTACAAGGAAGCGTTTTCCGCCGAACTGGTCGAGCACATGCTGACCGAGTGCGGTGTCACGACCGGTGTGCTGTTCGATCCGTTCGCAGGCATCGGCACGGCATTGTTTGCGGCCGGTGAATTGGGTCTGCGAGCCGAAGGTATCGAATTGTTGCCGATTGGGCAGCGAGTCATCACGACGAAACAGGTCATTGATTGGGATGTGACCAACAGCGACATCAAGACGTTGTCACGTTGGCTGAACGATCGCCCTTGGCACGACTCGCTGACCACTCGTCCGATCAACGAGTTGCGAATCACCAAGGGTGCCTACCCGGCCGAGACAACAACTGCGATCCAAAAATTCCTGGCGACCATCGAAAACGAAAGTCCGCGAGTTCGCGAGGTATTGTTCTTCGCTCTACTGTGCGTTCTCGAACGCATCAGCTTCACGCGCAAGGATGGCCAATACCTCCGCTGGGACCATCGGTCAGGGCGTCGCCCCGGCAAGAAGTTGTTCGACAAAGGCAAGATTCTGTCGTTCGATGAAGCGATCTGCGGCAAGCTGCGCGAGATCGTGACCGACTTACGATTGCAATCGGCCCCGAATGATTTGTTCGCGACAAAGAGAACTCGTGCCGAGATCACGCTTCACGGTGGCTCGTGCCTGAAAATTCTTCCGACCCTCGCCGCCGATTCGTTCGATGCGATCATGACATCGCCGCCATACTGCAACCGCTACGATTACACGCGGACGTACGCGTTGGAACTGGCATTGCTCGGCGTGGACGAAACGGGCTTGCTCGAACTGCGACAAGAAATGTTGAGCTGCACTGTTGAGAATCGAGCCAAAGACTTGCTTGCGATGAACGGACGCTGGGATCAGGCAGTTGCCGC
>JANMEB010000141.1:0-10369 GCA_031376585.1 Planctomycetota bacterium
TTCCAAGCTTCGGTACTTGGTTCAATCAATGCGACCTCGCCTGAATCCTCTGTGACGCAATAAAGTCGACCGTCGGCATAGCCAATTGCACCTTTGCCGAGTTTGTCTTTTTCTGACCAAACGCTTTCGCCCGTGTTCCAATTCTGGCAAAGCCAACCGACGCCGTCAGAATAGCCGTAGATGTGGTCGTTAATCAGGACAACGCCGCCATGGTGATTCTTCATCGTCTTGTTCGACCACGCAAGAGTCGCCGTTGAGCCGGAGATGTCAATGCGTTGACAACCAGCACCATAGCCCGCCGTTACATATACACTGTTCTCGTGTGCAATGGGCGAAGGAATCACTGCAGTTTTTCCTGGAAAATCGACCGTCCATAAAACTTTACCGTCGACGGGATTGATGCCTGCGACTGCCGACATCAAAAGTTGAACATATTGTTTCTCGCCATCAATGCTTGTGGAAATGATTGATGAATATTGAGCCGGTATTTTCAGATCAGTTGTTTGCCAGTTCTTTTTTCCAGTACGGCGATTCAAAGCCAAGATCGAGCCGCTGTCGCCGCCGGGAGTGCAAACAACTTGGTCGCCATCGACCAACACGGATTCGGTGTAGCCCCAATAGGGTACTTTGCCACCGAAGTCCACAAATTTCGTGCCCCACAATTCTTTGCCGTCGGCAGCATTTAAGCAACTCAATGCACCATCTGCAGAAAGTGCGAACACTTGGCCGTTATCGACTGTCGGCGTGCTGCGTGGACCGTCGCCCCAATCGTTGTCAAAATCCGCGCCGATTGGAGAACGCCAAACTTCGGTACCATCGATGGCGTTGAGACAAACGACAAACTGTTTGTCATCCTCGATTCCCATCGTGTAGAGGCGTTCGCCGACGACGGCAAACCCTGAATAGCCGAGTCCGCATCGATCGTTGGTCCACAGCCGTTTGGGACCACCTTCCGGCCATTGCGTGAGTAATCCGGACTCGTTAGAAACGGCGTTGCGATTCGGTCCTCGCCACTGAGGCCAATCGTCGCCATGCGCGAATGATATTCCCACGAGCAGGCTGCTGGCGATCAAGGATAAGGTGAGTTTCGTTGTCATGTTGGATTCCGAAAGGTCTAATTATCAAATCTATAGAACCGTGATTTTAACGTGCAAACGACTCGGTTGGTGATAGGGCGTCTAGAAAATCAGTCAAAGCAACAATTTCCTCTTCTGTTAATTTCAACGGCTTGATTCGAGAATCCAAATTCGGATCCTGTGGCGAGCCGCCGTTGCTGTAGAACTCAACAACCTCGCGCAAAGTCTTAATGCTGCCATCGTGCATGTAGGGAGCGGTTTGAGCGACGCCACGAAGCGTCGGCGTTTTCATCGCAAATCGATCTATTTCTTTACTCGAGTTCGAAAATCGTCCCTGATCACGATCGGGGGTTCCAAAACTAACTCCCGTATTGTGGAATTGTTCGTCGCTCAGGTTGTCTCCCGAATGGCATTGCCAACAGCGGCCGCGGCTTTCGAAAACCCACATTCCCGTACGTTGGCGCGCGGTCAGCGATTCATACTTGCTGGCTCGAAACTGGTCGACGGCGGAGTTACCCACGGTTAGAGTTCGTTCGAAACAAGACAATGCTTTTGCCAAATTCTCGGGAGTCACGACATTGACCGGCTGGGAATTTGTTTCTGTTTTTTCGTTTGCGGACATAAACGCGGCCGCAAAAAGATCGACATAGGTCGTGTCTGATTTCAAGCGTCCGATGACGGCATCCAGGGAACTGGCAAGTTCTTTGGGGTTGGTGATTGGCTGCAATGCCTGTTGCTCCAAGGAATTTTCGCGACCATCCCAAAAAAATGTTTTCCCAAGTCCGCGATTCAATATGGTTGGTACGTTGCGGTTTCCTCGGATGCCACCAACGCCGATGGAAACGGCATCTGCGGACGCGAATCCATTTTCCGGGCGGTGGCAACTTGCACAAGCCATCGAGCCATCGTCCGACAAAATCGGATCAAAAAAAAGTCGTCGGCCAAGCTTAATTTTTTCGTCCGTTGCGGAATTATCCGACGGATGCTCAATCGACTTGGTAATTCCCAATGGCAATTCTTTCCAGTTCCAGCTTGCCGGGAGAGTATCGGTCGGCGGTTTTTCGGGTTGGGAAACGGGCTGGACTTGTCCGCTGGCGCTTCCAAAGGATATGCAAAACAGAATCGCAGCGGCGATGGTGACGTCATTTTGTGTAACGTGCATTTTCATCAATAATTCCCATAAACCGATGGGACGGATAGGACTAATAGGACTGATGGGATATGCGAGTGCGTTAAGCTCTCAAACCTAGGGAACGAATTCTTCTACGCTCGATATCGATTGTACAAACGCGGTCAACAAGGTCGCCGCGGCGTCGATATCTTTGAGAGATATGGTCTCAACCGCGCTGTGCATGTATCGATTGGGGATGCTGACTAGTCCCGTTGCAACTCCAGCGCGCGAAATCTGAAGCGAATTCGAATCGTTGGATGCAGCGCGACCCAATGCGGCGATTTGATGCGGAATTTCGTTCTTGACGGCGAGTTCTAACAGTCGATCCGAGACGCGATAGTTGATGTTCGGACCCCGAAAGATAACCGGGCCGCGACCTAGGTAAATTTCGCCGGACTGTCGCTTGTCGATTCCAGGGCAATCCGTGGCATGCGTCACATCAACGGCAATGCCGATCTGCGGATCAATCCCGTACGCCGCGGTCTTGGAACCGCGCAAGCCGACTTCCTCCTGAACGGTCGACACACTGTACAAGGCTACGTTTTTTGTTCCTTGACTCCATCTCCGCATGACTTCCATAACGACCCAAACACCGACGCGGTCATCCATCGCTGGCCCGCAAACCGCATCCCCAATGAGCTTCTGGTATCCCAATCGAAGTGTGACGGAATCGCCGATTCGAATCAGTCCCTTAATTTTCGCCGAGTCGACAACTCCGCAATCAATCCAAAGCTCATTGGCTTTGGCCATCTGTTTCTTTTCATTTTCGTCTTGCAAGTGAATTGCTTTGCGCGAAATGACGCCAGGAATTGGTCCTGCCTTGGCCCAGATGACAACGTTTTGTCCGATGAGCTGTGCGGGATCCCAGCCGCCAACGGTTTGCGTAAAGACAAAACCGTTATCATCGATTTGCGACACCAGCAATCCGATCTGATCGCAATGGCCAGCAAGCATGACTCGAATCGGTTGAGTCTGACCGCTGAGGGCGATCAAATTCCCGTGCAAGTCCGTTTGCAAGCTTTCGGCAAAAGGCGCGATAAATCCGCGCACGACCTTTTGAATTTCGGCTTCGTATCCGGAAACGCCTGGGGTCAGTAGTAACTGGTCGAAAAAATTACTTGACGTTTCATCCATGGTCGAGTGATTCCTAGGATCGTCTGGTGGACGCGAGCTGGCCTATGTTGAGTTTTTTCCATCGAGCGTTTGACTCAAATGCTCAATCGCACGTTTCAAAAATGGATCTTCGGTCAAGGTGCGCGACGAGTTTGGAGCATCGTCCGCGGCGGGCGGCGTGTCTTTGTCGGTCGGAGCTTCGTCGAATATGTTGAATAATCTATACTGTCGCTGATACCGCAACCTGATGACTTGGATAAACTCGTCTTTGGTCAACTCGACGCGGAATCCAGGATCGGGCTGAACTCCCCACGAGTCATGCTTTTCAATACCGTTGGCTTTGTCAATATTGCGTCCGCTTGGCCGCCAGTATGTTGCCGTCGTGATTTTCATGTGGCTGCGGCCGCGCTCCAACGGAATCAAGTCCTGGACAGTTCCTTTGCCGTAGGTCTGTTCGCCAATGACGATGGCCCGATGATTATCTTGCAAGCAGGCGGCAACAATTTCACTGGCGCTTGCGGTGTATCTGTCGACAAGCAGTGCGATTGGAATATGCTCGTCCAATTCCACGGCCGAGTCAGCAATGTAAGGGGGCTGAGTCAAGCGATTTTGGCGACCGCGGACTTCAACAATTTTGACGGGCTTGTTAAGAAACATGTCGCTGATTGCGACGGCTTGATCCAGAAGTCCACCGCCATTGGTGCGGAGATCTAAAATCAATGCCTGGGCTTGTGGCTTGATTCGCTGAAGAATATCGACAAGTTCTTGCTGGGTGCGCTCGGAAAATTCGACTATGTTGATATACGCGACGCGTGGATCTTCAGGTAGGAAATAGTCCCACGTACCATCGTTTCTGCGAACATCCCCCAAAACGGTTTGGGTTGGAATCATCTCTCGCGTCAATGTGACTTCAAAGGTTGTTTCAGCGGGTGGGCGTCGGATCGTAAGTGTAACGGGCTGGCCGACAATTCCGTGCATGCGCTGGATGGCATCATCGCGCATATCCTGGATTGCCTCGGCACGGCTGAGTTCATTTGCTTCGCCGGGCTCAAGTAGTTGGATGGGAAATTTATCAATACTAACTATTGCATCGCCGGGACGGAGGCCGCCTTTAAACGCTGGCGAATTGGGCATGGGGCAGGTAACGGTAAGTATGAAGGTCCTTGGATGGACCATGACGTACATGCCTACCCCCCCGAATTCTTGTCGCCTTCGTTGAATATCCTCTGCGTATTGCTTTCCGGAGACATAGTCGGAATGGGTATCCAGCGATTTCAACATTCCTTGCATGGCGGATTCGAACAATTCCCGCTCGGAAACGGGTTTCAGCGAGAATTCGTCAACTTTCGTAACGGCTTCGGCAAACAGATTCGAAAATCGTTGCTTCGCAGTAATCGTGTGACAAGCCGATGCGACCGCGATCGCCAAAATGATGATGACGAGATTTCGCACAGCCATTTGAATACGCGTGTCGGAAGCCAAATTGCAGAATCGCCGGCGCCAGTAAAGCCGCGTCGCCGGACGTTTGTCTCTTCGATTGTAGCACTTTGCAAGCGTTAGGTAGAGTAGGGCGACGGACGAATAGTTGTCGCGAGCGAGCGCGAGACTTCATGAAACGGCGCAAGAAAAAAGGCCGACCCGAGTCGGCCTTAATTGATTCAAACGATTCGGTCTGGAGGGTTTTTAGAAAAGGCCGCCCCCAGCGCCCTGGATAGCTGCGCCACCTGCGCCACCCGCACCGCCAGCACCGCCCGCACCGGCAGCTCCGCCCGCTCCGCCCGCGCCGCCCGCTCCGCCGGCTTGAGAACCCGTTGAACCGCCGGCGAAAGTGAACGTCTCGACATCGCCGATAAACGAGAAAATCGGCGCTGGACTCACGATCACGTGCAAACGATCTGCCGTAACCGCCCGCGCTGACGCACCGGTACCTTCTTGCAAAGTCGTGATGACGGGTTGGTATCCAGGCGTGCCATTCCGACGAATGCCGCCGTTATTCAGCACCACGTTGTCCGTGTCGGACGGCGCGTCGGGTTTAGACTTCAAATAATCCGCAAGCGCTTTGGACGATTGGCTGGCGGCGAGCTCTTGATTACGCATTCCTTGAGTAACGAGTTCTTGTTGGCGAACCAGATTAGTCAGCTTTTCGGCAGCCAGCGATTCGCTTCGGCGTCCATTGCTCAATTCAAAAACAACGATGGCACCATCATTCTTTAACGCGATCTGCTTTGTCTGACCGGTCTGATCTGGTGAACGGAAATTCCGATAGATCGTGACGGTCGCTTTGCCGGAAGGAATGTCGCCCCAGACGCGCCGCAGAATTAAGCGATATGCCCCCGCAAAACCTTTGGGAAGTACATAGTGCTCGATGACCTGGTCAGATTCGTTCGGTCTAGAGTAACGGTCGCCCATCATGACGCCGCCTCCAGTGGTTCGCGGGATTTGTCGCGAGCAAACAGTCCCGCCTGGCTCTTCGACGAACAGATCGATATCGGCGTCACCCGTCCAGGCAACTTCAATAACACAATCGCGATAAAGAGCTTCATTGAGTTGACGATTAAATTCTTCAAATTCCTTGGTTCGATTCGCTCGTTGCAAGTCAATCGCGATGGCATTCGCGGCCGTTAACGCATTGTCAACGATTTCGCGGTGGTCAGGCCAAGCTTGACTCAAAACACCTAGAACGGCCCATCGAATGGCTGACATGTCGTTAGTTTTCTTCGCTGATTGGAGGGCCATCACATACGGTTCCGGACGCAATGGGTTCTGATCGGAAATTCTCTTAGCTAAGTCAATCGCGCGTTTTTCCATACCATTTTCCGACATGAACTTGGCCGCAAACAAAGCATCGTTTGGGTCGGCGCTGAAATCCACAGCGGACATAACAGCGCGCTCGATTTCGGATCGGGGTGATTTGTTAATTTGAAGCGACAATAGCAAAGCCTCGTACATCCAACTCTGCGCTTGTTGGTTGGCGATGCATCCGTAAATCATGTCAATCACTTGGTTTGCGTCGCCTTCGTTCATTAGCTCACGCACGGTGTGTCGCACGTCTTGAGGGTCGGCATGATGTGATTGAAAGTACTGAGTCCAGGCTGCCCGCGACGGTTGCTTTGCCGAGACTTCAATGTTCAAGCGAACCGGCTTGCGATCAGTTTTGGCAACCTTGTCCGAAGTTGTTTCATCGGATTTGGCACCGACTTCAAGTTGATCGTCGATCGCAAATTGACCGCCGCCACCTTGACCACCGCCGAACCCGCCGCCGCCTTGGCCACCGCCGAAGCCACCGCCGCCACCCTGCTGTCCGCCTTGTTGGCCACCACCGCCGCCAAAAATTGGCGTGCGTGGAGCGATGAGGTCACCGATGTTGTAGACATAGGTGACCATTTCTTCGGCAGCTTGATCCACGGAAAGGATTTGGAGTACTTCGTCTTTCACGACGTAAGTCGAATTGTGTTGTTTGAGCAACAGCCTCAAGGCTGCCCTGAGCTTAATTCCCTTGACATTAAAGGTGACAAGGGTTTCGGCTTTCAGATCGCTCGATTCGTCAAGAATGGTGTTGATTCCATATTTTTCCTGCAGGTCCACGATGACGTCGCTAAACGGAGTTTCTTCGAATTCAAAATCGGCCGGTGATTCCAGTTTTTCCAAAATCAATTCATCGCTAGGATTTCCTGCCAGCCGAACCGACTTGTACTTGGTGCGCATAGCGACTTTGCGTGCCCACTCTTCTGGATCAGGGAATCGCAACGGGGGATTTCCAGAGAAAGGAATATGGGCAAGTTCAACTTCGAACAAAGTGTCCATGACGCCGATTTGTCGTTGCCGACGCAATTCCCAAATTTGGTCAGCGTAAGTTCGGATTCGCGACTGCGGTTCGATCACATTGGCTTCGACCGAGTCGGGACGCATTGCAAGCACTTGTTCCGATAACTCTACCGCCGATGAGTAATGTTCTTCTGCCAAAAGCGAGTTGAATCGATCGACCAATGCTGCAGTTAGATCCTCTAGTCGACTCATTTCTTGGAACAATCGATCCGATTCAGCTCGAATTGCTGCGCTCTGCCGCTGCGAAGCCAAATTTTCCTCAACCGCAAATTTTTCGCGTTGGGCCGTGAGCAACGCAGACTGTAGCTGGTTTTGAAGTTCCGCTCGCACCGTGGCGTCAAGAATTGGATCGCGATCCACGACATCCATCATGTCTTTGATGCGCGAGACCGCCAGATCGGGACCTGTGCTCATGTCTTGCCGAGCCGTTTGTAATGTGCTGCGGACTTCGGCTCTAACGTGCTCGATCGCGGCCTGAATACGCTCGCGCTCTGTTTGCAAAAACGAGTTGTCGAGTTGCCCTTCTTGTTGCTCCAACGTATTCGCCTGCTCCGGTTGGCCCTCAGAAGCTCCATTAATTCGAATAGTGTCGTCTTGCGCGGCTGGCTCCGAGGGAACGGACTTGGCTGGGGCATCCGGAACGGCTTGGGCCGGAGCAACACCTTCTGGATCTTGAACGGCGTCATTTGCCGCAGGCGCAGCTTGTTCTGGCGATTCTTCCTGTGCGACGGGTTCTTTGGCTTGAACCTGTGGTTGTCGAAGTTGTCGAGGGCCCGTGATGGCCGCGACATTTAACACGTTAGCACCGATGTTGTTTGGGTCGTTTTCGAGTGCTGCATTCACGAGTTCTTGAGCACCCTTGTAATCCCCAGCAGCCAACGCTCGCGCCGAGAGGGTTGTCAATTGCTGCGACGAATCAGACATCATTCGCGCGACTTCTCGCAAGCCATCGGACCCGACCGTGGGTAACGTCAAGCCATGATTGGCCCGGGAGTTTTCAACAAGCTTGGGAAGGAACGAAAAATTGTCGTCCGATTTTTCGGGCTTGACCGACCATTGTGCCGTAATGGATTGACCTTCCAAATCGCCTTGAATTTCAATGTCGACGGTTTCGGCAGACTTCAGAGTTCCAATCAACACCGTGTCGCGATCGGTACGAATTGGCGGACACCGACCCGGCAAGAACTCTGACACGGAGTCAGAAAGTTTTGATTGCAGCGGCCAAAAGACCGACTGATGAATTGATTTTGCAAGTGCGGCCGCTGCTTGATTTACCGAGCCGGCGTCATCGGTGTCGACAACGATATTTCCGCCCGTTTGATTTGCCACGATCGCCAGCCATTCGACGTCGCGTTCGGGTCCGATCACAAACGAAGAAACAGAGATTTGGTCGCGGACCAAAGTCCATACGACATCCGCCAATTCGGCAGCCGATACCGCTCCCGCACGACTGACGCCATCACCGATGTAAATCGCTGAACAATTTGCTCCGGCACGGTTCTCAAATACTGAAGGCAGGCTCAGCGCAAGTTTCTCCATGTCAGTCGAGCCAAGAGGCGCTCGCGCGACCAGTGCATTAATCGCATCCTTGATTTGCGGATCGCTCGGCAAAACAAAATCGTCCGTTAGCGGAATGAGATCCAAGTCTACCGCGTAGATTCGAATTCGATCGCCTTCGCCGAGTTGTTCCACCAAAAGGCGCAATGTCTTGATTGAGTCTTCCTGGAACAAGCCGACTTGGCTTGCTGAAGTGTCGACGAAAATCGCGACGTCATTCGGCCGCTTTTGTTGAGGCCGTTGGTTTAAGTCCAAGCTCAAAGCAAACGACGTGGAGTTTTCGCTCCGATACGTCGCCAGCCGAGATGCATCGCCATCATCAGCAAAGCTTTGATTGGAAATCGCCAGACCACTGGCAAGCATCAACGCAACCACAGAGAGAAATCGCGACATTTCAATAACTCCGAACGAAAAATGCTAACTCAGGGTGCCCCGTAAAAACGCGGTTGATCGCGAATTAATCCGCCTGAGTCATTAGGAATTTGAGATTACCAACCATTTCATTTTATTTTGACTAACTGGCATTTACCACCAAAAAAACCAAGTTTGCCCAAATTGACCAGTCCAGAAATACGGCAAGGCATGAACTGGCATAAATCGTGCCACGAAACGCCCGTTCATCATTTATGTTCGCCGTTTGTGGTCACTTTCCCGTAGCGAACGAACGCCAAAGTTGCCAAACGATGGCAAAATTAACGCAAAAAGTCGGATTTTTCCCATAAATCGTACAATGCCGAAGATATCCCAGGCCGCTACCTTATATTGTGGTTTATCGCGGTAGGTTCGCTCAAGGCCATTCCGCGATGAAATCCTCCCTGGTTCAGTATTGAGCGAATGTTCAAAATCAACGCATGGCCGTTACGGACGGAACTTTTGGAATTTTGGACTCGGAGACCTGTAAAAAGCTCTGTTGCGAGGCACTTGCCCCAGAAAAAAATGGTTCCGCAGCAGAACGACGTTGCCATCAAGGATCAGCCGCGAAAGGACGAATTGTGAAAACGACTTTTTGGATGTGTATCGTATCGGCGATTCTAGGGTCGATCTTGGCAATCGGCTTGACGAATTGGGACGCACAATCCCAAGCCGAGACTGGCGGCTTTCGAGACACTTTTCAGGAAAGTCAGACTCCCGTTTTCGAACGACCGGCCGTCGGCCAACAAAACGCGGACACGAGCCTGCACAAGTTTACGCCGGAAGAATTGGTGAGCATCGCAGTTTACGAAAAGGTCAATCGCAGCGTCGTAAATATACGTACGGTATCCAGGCCAACGTCTAGGTTCTCTTATGGACCGTCCGAAGGTGCCGGGTCCGGTTGGGTATACGACCGCGATGGCCACATTGTAACAAACCATCACGTGATCGCGGGCAGCGACCTAGTCGAAGTTACGTTTCATGACGGACAAAGTTCTGAGGCAACCGTCGTGGGCGCGGATCCTGCCAACGATATTGCGGTGCTTCAAGTCAAAATTTCCGCAGAGTCATTGGTGCCGGTGGAAATTGGCGAATCCTCGTCTTTGCGGGTTGGTCAACGCGTCTACGCGATCGGCAATCCATTTGGTTTGGAACGGACGATGACTGAGGGGATCGTTTCAAGTCTTAACCGAATGCTCCGCGCGGAAACAGGAAC
>JANMEB010000192.1:0-6909 GCA_031376585.1 Planctomycetota bacterium
CCCATTTGCTATTCTCGCGCCCGAATCAAGTCCCTCTTCCCCTCTTCCCATGATTCTGCAGAAAGCCAATTGAAAGGCCTTTTAGAGGGCATTGTTCCAACCAATTGATTTCATGTATTCCAATCAAACGACAGTTCACAAGGCAATAGGCGTGCGACGTCTAAATCAGAATTCTTCGCGAGCCAGGCTCGTCATCGTTTCATTGTGCGCTTTGCTTTGTCTCTCTTGCACACCGCGTTACGATCAAGACTTCGACGCCTTTCAACGCGGATCAAGCCGGACCACGGGCCCGACGTCCGGCACAACGCAGCCACGACGCTCCGGCGACCATACGACTTTGCCTGGTCGATCCGCGACGACGCTTCCGCAAAATCCGCGCTAATCTCGCGAATTAAATTCATCGCGTCGTCCTGGGAGATCAATCACCAAACGATGGACGGATTTGCAATTTACGCGGAACTGCCCCAGACCACGCTCGCCAATCAAGGGACCGGCCATTTGGAGTTGAGCAATTTTCCGTTCGCCTTTTTCGCCAAGTCAAGACTATTCGTTCACGTGGGTTGTAGGCAATCTCGGTTCGTCCCTCACCATAAAGGAATAGACCAATATGGACGCAGCATAAAACGAGACAAAGAAACACCAATGGCTTGCGGCGTTGTCGGTGAAAATGAAACTTTCCGTGGCCCACAACCAGCCCCACGCCGTCATCGCCAGGCTTTGCCAAAAGGGTCGCCACCACAATAAAAATGGAGCGCCAATAACTGCACCCTCCGGCCACCAAACTTGAAGTGGCATTAAAACAGATGAGCTCGGCCCACCTGGAATTAAGACGACTTTGCCCCAATCGAATCGAGGCATCGCAATCTTACTTTGAAACCTCTAAAATGCTCAGGTCAGCCCGTACTAGCGCGAATCGTCGGCAAGGGACTTTCCGTAACTCATCCTTTCGCAAACTTCTAGTTAGTACGAATCCCAAAAACAATATTCAGCCACAACAGGTGCGACATGAAGACGACGATCAAGATTTTTATGCTAATAGTTGTGTTAATCGGCGTAGGACTCAATTCCCTACGGGCTCAGGAATCCGAAAAGAAAGTGACCTTGGAGCAACTCCCCGCGAAGGTCAAAGACGGCATTCAAAAAGCGGTCGGCAATGGGAAGTTGATCGATATCGGCGAAATTAGTTCGGACGGCGCGACCACCTATGAAATCGAACTGCAACTTGACGGCAAGGAAATCGATATTGTATTCAACGTCAAAGGAGCTGAGGTCAGCCGAGAAATTGAAGGCGACGTCGCAGCGAATGAGGACGAAGACGAGGGCAAGGAAGGTGATGACGAGGACGCCGACGAAGCATCAACTGTCAACTTCCAACACTTCTTTGATTTAGAACACCGCGAATTTTCGACAACAGGCCGTAATCGCTATTTCATTTTGGAACCCGGCTATCAACTGATCCTTGAAGGCAAGGATGGCCAACACGCTGCCCGATTGGAAATCACCGTGCTGGATGAAACCAAGGAGCTTGGCGGAATTCAGACTCGCGTGGTTGAAGAACGCGAAACGATTGACGGCAAATTGGTCGAGGTCTCACGCAACTTTTTCGCCATCTGCAAAAGAACCGGCAGCGTTTTTTACTTTGGGGAAGAAGTCGACATCTACAAAGACGGCAAAGTCGTCGAGCACGAAGGGGCTTGGTTGCACGGCCAAGACGATGCCCAAGCCGGCCTAGCGATGCCGGGCGAATGCCTGATCGGTGCGGCCTACTACCAAGAGAACGCTCCTGAAAAAGCCATGGACCGCGCCCGAATCGAATCGGTCAGTGCCACGCTGAAAACCCCCGCTGGCGAATTCACCAATTGCCTGAAAGTCTGGGAAGAAAACCCGATTGACCACGACTCCGAAACCAAAACCTTCGCCCCCGGCATCGGCTTAATCCAAGACGAAGGACTTCTGCTAATCAAACACGGCTTCATCAAAAAATAGACGTGCGGCGTAACGACGCATGCGGCAAATTTGGATCATGGGCTTTGTTTCAAGACTGAGATCGGTCCCCCGCACGGGACTTGTCAGACAATAAAACCAATTCGGAAACCGGGCCGCCCCACGCAATTCCTTCACCGGACGCAAGCCAATGGGCACATTCCGCGCCAAGTTCGGCTTCGGCGCGCCGTTCGTATTCGGACGATTCTTCAATGGTCAAAGTGTCTCGCCAGCGCCCGTTGATTCCTCGGTTGATGAATACTTCGGCACCCGCGTCCCAAAATGCTCCGCCTAACGGAACGCTCTTCGTCGCATTTCGCTTCATCCATTCGAACGAACAATGTTCGAGAATCGCATCCCAGCGTGAATCCTGGACCGGAATATCCAAAAACTTCGCGACGCGACGGATTTGGCCCGGCAAATCTCGCTTGAGATTGCCAAAGTGCACCAACATCACGTTCGGCAAATTTCGGATCTCCCACCAACTGCGGGTGTTTTCCCAAAACGACCAAAACGGATAGCCGTCGCGTTCTAGCCAATCGTGCCAATATTTCCGAATGTCGCTTGGCGGTCGTTCGATCGGCGGCCCGATTCTTCCCGGGGTGTCGTTTAGGGCAAGGTACCACGTGTCGTTGGCATTGGCGTGGTGATTGTACAGACTCCAGACCACGTCCCGGCCGTCGCGCGCGATGTAAAGATATTTTGCTTGGGGCGAAAACCGCAGTGAGTCAACCGGCAGATGCGTCTTGATAAAACGCCGGTGCGTTTGCACCTCAACCACGGGCAGTTTGACCGCTTTGGGCGGCACGCGCAAATCAAGCCACGGCGACATTTCCGCGACCTCAAGGTCCGGATTGCCATCGAACAGCAACTGGGCAATGATCTGCTGCATCCAAGTCGTACCGGCCTTGGCGTAGGTCGCGATGATGATATCGTCGTTTCGGAATTTGAAATCGTTCCAAATCGTCGAGTCGAAATGATGGTTATGCAGTTCGCGCGTCTTGATCGGCCATCGAATGCTATTGCTCATCGATTCTCTCTACTTTAGCGGTGCCCGAAGACTGAACTCGATCAATATACCAAAAGTTGCCGCGGATCCTCGGAGATCGAGACGCTGCGAATTTTGTTACCGCAGAACCGCGTCGGGACATTTCGAACGGCTCCCGATTGCAATATCGCCACCAGCCTCGTTGCATTTCTTTTGATCGAAAGTCCTGTGAAAAACCCAAGACAATCACTGGTCCCCAACATCGGATGGGTTCAAGACGACGGACTGTTGCTCGTCAAACATGGTTTCATTAAAAATTGCCGTGTGCCTATAAATCTCGTGGCGACACACGCGACAATTTTACTGTTCCTTGCGACGACGGCTAAAGCAGGCTGTTTAGCGCCTTGAATGCCGCTTCGAACCGGTCTAACGTCGCCGCGTCAAGTTTCGGCCCGAGTTTGGAAATGTTCTCGACAAAATGACGTGCCGGTCGGAAGTGGTTGAAGTTGCCGGATTTCAGTGGGTTGGTTTTTAGGAATTCCTCGATGTTTACTAGAATTCGTGGGTGCTTGCCTAGGTCGGATAATTTGATCGCCTCCTGTAGTTGGGACGAGTACTCGCTGTTGACTAAATCAAGATAAAACTGACGATCGAACATGTCTTCAATATCAGCTTCGCTGGTTCCAGTGAAGTCCGCAAATGTTCGTACGTTCTTTTTCGCGAGAAGTTTCTTCTTGTACAAATTCTCGACTGTCTGCTGATCCTTCTTTTGAAAATCAATCAGAGTCGCCAGTTTCAATTTCTTCTGCGAACCTAGCAGCGAGACGAACGTCGGCACTTTATCGGAGCCGCCAACCGGCGTGATAGTCCAAGCATCAAGCAGGCCCACAAGTCCTTTGGTCGCGAGTACACTAGAGATTGAAGGCAAGTAGAGCAAATCCGAGACCCCTTCCACAATCAAACTGTTTGGGCCGATAAACAGCGTCTGCGCGATGTCAAATCCAAGTGCGCCTTGCAGTGGGAACAGCGAATCTGGGTCGGCCTCCAAGATGTCTGTGAACACCTTCGTGCCACGTTCATTCTCAGGAAGCGGTTCGTCCACCTCCATGCTTCGATCACGAACGATTCGCACGCGGTCGAAGTTCTTTGCGTCGACCATGAACGGAGAATGGGTTGTGTAAATGACCTGATGATGGGGCTTTAGCTCCGTTTCGATGTAATTCAAAAGATCGCCTTGAGCGCTTCCGTGCAACACTAGCCCAGGCTCGTCGAGCAGCAGGATCAGCGGAATGCCTCTTTTCCGTTGCTGCGAAAACCAAGCCAGAAACGAGAAGAACCAGATGAAGCCCTTAGAACGTGTTCCCAGGCGCAGCGTGGCGCCATGCGCCGAGTCAAAGACTTCGCCCCAGAGATTCGTCGTTCCCGTCTGGTTCATCTCTGGCGGGTCTCCCGGGAGTGCTGGCCTGAGATCGAACTGAACGTGAAGGTGCTTGTTCTGTGACCAGTACTTGAGAATCTGGTCCGACAAGTGGTTGGATGCACCTTGCAGTTTGTTCTTGAGTTGCTGCGTATTCTGCGGACAAGTGAGTTCGTCTAGCTTCAGCCGCGCAAGTTCAATTAGGCCAAGCATTGGTCGATCGGAATTCCGCAGGGTACTGTTCGCTTCGCGTTTCTTCAATTCCTGAACATTGACCTGCCCAGTCATTTGGTAGTACTCGTCGAAATAAAGAAACGTCGGGAAGTTCGAATTAAGGTAGGTCTCCCAGATATAAATTCCAAAATCATTCGAGATCAGCGGTGAAATCTCTTCGCGAAGGTTCTTTGCTGCCTGCGACTCTTGAAGTTTGTTCGCGTTGTCCGCAGCAGTCGCCTGCTCGGTTGGATCCGCAATCGCCTTGGCCGTCTTTTGAGCAGTGGCGAACAATTGCAGTCGGGTCTCGGCATCCGCCACAAGGAATTCCTGAAGCGCCTTCAAACTTGTCAGTTTGGTAGCCTTGGCCGCAACGTCGTCTGGCAGCCCCGCCATTTTGACTAGAGTCCTAACTGCTACAGCCTCATCAACTCTCGTGGTGACATAGAGGCTTTTTTTGGCGTCGTAACCCCGAGACAGTTCGATGTCAGGTGATTTCAAGACACCGTCTCCGAAGTCTGAATTTATCGCAGCAAGTTCTTTCTCGTCGAGCGTAAAGACGGCGCTGATCGCATTGGTTTGTTCGCCGCGAGTCTTGGCCTCGACGTCCTGAAGATAGTTCTCAACTTCGCGCCGTGGATAGTCTTCCGTCACGTCAAATTTCGTTTCCGACTCGACGATCGGGTTAAGCCGGTAAAGTGCCTCAAGCAGGGCAGTCTTCCCGGATTCGTTTTTACCAACGAGGCACGTCACGTCGCCGATGTTAAACGAGTTTGAATTCCAAACCGATTTGAATTGATTGACCTTAACCGACTTAAGACGCATTTTTTTGCTCCAGAGCATGTTGCCATGAAAAACAAGCAGAAATCTAATTGCCGAAAACTCACGAGTCGCTTGGAATGGGCTTCGTTAGGCCACGCTTGATTCATTAAACCAAACGGATTACAATCTAGAAACGCGCATGTCGTGTAACTCATGTAACATTGCAAAGTATCGTATCTAGTTCTAAATGCCAGACAAGAGGGAATAATGTCAAAAACTAATTTTGGCAAAACGGTTAAGGAAATAGCTGAAAAACAAGGTGTATCGCAAGGTGAACTGGCTAAGCGTGCCAAAGTCTCAAGAGTTCAAATAAACAGGATTTTTTCTGGGGCAACGGAGAGCGTTCGACCGACGACACGGGCGCGAATTGCTGCGGCATTGGGTTTGAGTGAGGCTGAAATTGGTGAACTCGATTCGATCCAATGTTACAGGCAAAAAGTCCAAGAAAAGTACGAAATAAAGTCCATGGCTGGGTTGGGTTTTGCGGAACTCCAGCGCCAGCCTTTGAACACTTTTTACGTGCCGCCAAACGGAATCCGCAAACCGAACGATTCCCAATCTGGCTCCGAAAATTCGGTGAATTCGTCGCGATTCGCGAATCGACCTGGCAAAGAAAAACCTGCGGCCGATTTGATCTTGGCCTCGATACGCTCCGTTGTCCTCGGTGTGCCGGGCTCTGGGAAAACAACCCTTGTTCAGTTTCTTGCAACGGAAGCAGCGGCGGGTCGTCTCGATGGAATTGATTTGCCCATCGTTGTACGTTTGCCCGAATTCGCGATTTCATTTCAGAAACAACCGGAGATTGATTTTGTTGATTGGATCGTCTCTCGCGCAGAAGAGGTCGAATGTTTTGGTATCGCCGAACCGATCCGGCAAATTCTCAAGAATCCCCTCTCGACGCTCTTTCTTTTCGATGGATTGGACGAGGTTCCAGACACGAATGGCTTGCGGCTGAAAGTCGTGGCGACGATTGAAAAATTTATTGGGAATAATCCCGACCAACGATTTGTCATTACTTCGCGTCCAAGCGGATTTGACGAAAGTCCATGGAACAAAATTGGGTTTTCGAAAATAACCCTTCAGGAATACGGCGCGGATCAAATTCGATCGGCTGTCCAGAAGTGGTCGGTTATTCTCTCCAACTCGAAAAGCGAACCTGCCCCAAAGATTGCAACCGAGTTGATCGAGGCGATTTTCGAGAATCCGCGCGTCAAACAGCTTGCGGGAAACCCGCTCATTCTTACGATTTTGATTTTGATGTGCAAAGCACGCGGCTATGCACTTCCTCGGCGGCGCGTTGACTTGTACCTGAAGATTGCGGAAGTTTTCCTCGATTCATGGGAAGCAAGCAAGCGAAAAGAGTTCGGCTTCCGCGAAACAAGCTCGATTGAATTGGACACTCGCGAACTGAATTGGCTGATTGGAGAGCTGGCCTTGGCCATGCAGCGAGCTGGATTGGTCACCGCTCATCGCTGGTGGGTTGTTG
>JANMEB010000215.1:0-4678 GCA_031376585.1 Planctomycetota bacterium
GCACGTTTCGGCAAACGAACGACTTTGATCATGTTGGTCCTCAATTCTAAGCCGCTCAGCAATCAGCAATCATCACTCTCACCTAGCGGCGCGGCAAAATGGACCCCGTGGTCAGCACGCCATGCTTGAAGCCATCGACTTGGGTAGTGTGGTCACGCAAGTTGTAAGCGATCTTGCTGGCGACCAACGGGTTGCGCGGTCCGCCGGGCGTCGTCTGATAAGTTAACGTTGCGCCGTTGCGAGGATCGCCTTCGAGGATAACTTTTTCTTGCGCCTGGTTGTAGCCGATCCGCTCGGCGAGCGCGTCGAACGTCTCGCCGTCGAGGCGAGCTTGGCCCAAGGCAATGATTTCAACGTGGGCTGTCTCAGCAGCGTCGCGTTGCCACTGGGTGATTTGCAATTGGTCCGACCGCAAACGAAAAGCGTCGCCCGTCGTCGGCGATTTATCGGCGTCGAGTGATTGCTGCCAATCGTCGACCGGGCCGTGGATCGTGCGGACTTTGCCGTTAAAAGTCAGCTCGGTCTGTCGGATGTTGCCCGTAATCGAATCCTGGAACCGAATCTGTGTGTTGGTCAATTGAGCTGCCTGCGGCTGGGTGCCGGACAGCGGCGTGGCAAGCGAGTTTGGATCGGCGATCTGCCACATCGAGACATTGCCCGGACCCGTCATGTTAATCTGCCCGCTGGTCGCGTTGATTTGTCCCCACGGAACGGACAATCGCTGGACCGAGACAACCTGGCCATGGGTGTCGAGCGATTGACGCAACAGTTCGACCGCAGACGCTTCGTCGCTTGACGAACTCGCGGCAAATTCTCGCTTGCTCGCGGGGACAACGCCGATCAGCGTAAGAATCTCAATCTGCGGCGGCTCGATGGAAGCGGCGGATTGAACTCCAGACAAGTTAACGATTGGTTGAACCGATAGGTTGATCGCCGCGCTTCGAACTTCGATTCGGTTAACGCCGGTTGCGGCCGTTTGTTCGCAAGTCGTTAGTACATCGCTTTCAAAATAAATTTGCTGACCATTGAACACCATTCCGCCGGACCATTGTACGTCAACCGTAGTCGGGAGCGCGTCAGGGCTGGCGGGCAATTTGGTTTTTGGTGTTGCGGCGGCAGATTGCTCCGCATGCATCGAGCCAGGCCCGTCGATCCAAATTCGATTGGCGGTTTGATCGAGTTGTACCAGGTGGCCTACCAAGGTCAGTTGCTGGGCTTGGACGCGGCTCGGTTGCTGGGGTCCGCCGCTGACTGCCAACCGAAAACATTGATTTGCTTGAGGCGTGATTCGCAATTGCTGGCCTGTGATGTCAAGCGTTCGGATACCTTCGGACGTGGTTTGCGCGACGTGAACATCTCCATCGATCGAGAGTTCGCGAAATTCGCCGACGGTCGCGTCAAGCATTTGGACCGTAGCAATTTTGCCGCTGAAGCCAACTCTCGTCTGCGGCGCGGCCGCATCTTCCACGGCAACTGGTGTTGGTGCGGTACCAGTTTGAGGCTTTTGTGGAGGGGCAGCCGCAATCGTGCCGCGCTGCGGTTTGACCGCAGGAGGCTGTTGCACAGCAGGCTGTGGCCACTGAGCCCGCAATTCATCGACAGCCCCGTTCATTCTGGCTGAGTCAACGCAAACATGGCCTGTGGCCAAAAAGCGATCGGGATGCAGCGTCCACTTCGCTGCGCCGCTTGTTTCGTTCGTGTCGCGCAACTCCCACATCCAGGCGCGCAGTTGATCGGCGACGAGTTGCGATTGACCGTCAAAGATTACTTGCGCACCGCCAATCAACGAGATGGTTTTTTGATCGGCTTCGGCTTCGATCGATAATTGTTCGCGCCAGTGAACTTCAAATGGCAGTTGGTTTTCGGCTGCCCCACGCCGCAAGACACCGGGACCATGCAGTAGTGCCGTGCCAAGCGATCCATCCGGCGTGATTTGGTAACGAACATCAGCGGCCGTCAGTTCGACATCAGCTTGTCGCAGCTCAACGCCGCGCGAGCCGGAAACGTCGATTATCTGCTGCGGCATGTCGTACTTCAAACGCTCGCCGCGAACCAGCAACATCCGAGTCGTCGAGTTGAGAACGGCGGGCTGCCCTTTGGCCACGATTGAATGAAGCGACCAGTTTTGATCTGCGGCGGGCTTGTCGAGTGGCTTGGCCAAGTTCGAGTCCGTGCTCGCAATCGATTCGGCCGTTGCCAGTTGCAATTCGATAGAGTCGGCATTCAACCAATCGTCGGGTTGGTCGCACGAGACGATCTGCACTTTGTCGCGGATCGTCGCCAAGCCTGATTGCAAATCGAGTTCAATCGCCCCTTCGCAGGTCAAGTCAAAACCATTCGGGTAACTGTTAACCGCCCCTTCCTCAACCGAATTCGACCCCGGCACCATATGCATTCGTTGAACTTGGACCAACTCGATGCGCCGTGCGCCGCGGATGCCGGTCATCGACTGCTGCTGTGCGCGGAGTGGATCAGTCTCTAATTCGATGACCAAGTTCCTACCACTACCAAAATGCGGTCCGAAGCGAAAATCAACGTTTTCGATCGTTTGAATTTTCTGTTTGCTGAGTTGAATCTGACTTGTTTCAATGATCCATTCGTCGGTGCGCCCGGCAGCAGTCGCCGCGCGGTAAATCGTGACCGGTCCGAGCAGTTGGCCGCTTTCCAGTTGGACTGCTTTGCCGCCAAGCGACAGCGGTCGATCGAGCTTGAGAATGGCTCCTTCGGGTGCGCGCAGAATAATCGGTGGCTGCGGCGATTCCGGAGTGCCCGATTGTGGCAAGACAATCGTCATCGGTTTGAGTTCGACGCGCCCATCGTCGTAGGGGTGATATTCCTTGTAAAAGATATGACCGCTGCGGGTCGAAAGCTGCTTGCACGAGCCACGCTCCCAAGCGTCTTCCGGCAACCAAGCGACCAAATCGGCTTTGAAGCGCATTGGGTCAAAGTCATCCACTGGAACCGTTGCCACGCGAGCGCGCGGCGGACCTTCGATCAGTGGCACGACCCCAAGCGCGTACCCGAAATACGCGACGACCACGACCGCAAGCGTCGCAAAAAATCGTTTAAGTTGTCGCTGTCGAAAATTCAAAGTCGCAACCTTCCGTGTAACCGACTTCTACCTATTCGCTCGCTTCGGTACTCTGGCGAAAAGGAACAAAAATCAGGGGGCTAACACCCCCCGCTCGCCTTTCGCCGACCCCTCAACTGTTCCCTCGCCCCGGTACACCGGGGAGAGGGCTAGGGCGAGGGGTTTTCTGCGCAGCCATCCCCGCCCCTCATTCGATCCCGGCGCGCCGGGACGACCTACTCCCCAGCACAGCCGGGGGAAGGAACTTAATTTCATCGTCCCGTATATCGCCGAAGGACCTCGTCCCAACGTCCCTGTGATTTCAAAATGGATTCGATTAGTTCGCGGACTGCGCCGCGCCCTCCTTCGGTTTTCGTTACATAATGCGCGATCGCAAGTACGTCGTCGGCCGCGTTGGCCACGGCCACCCCGAGCCCGACGAATTGCAACAGCGAAAGGTCGGCCAAGTCATCGCCGATGTAGCAAACTTTTTGCGGCGGTAACTTGAGTTGTTCCATGATCTGCTGTGCTACGGTCAACTTGTCGTCGAAGCCTTGGCGGATCAAGTCGATCCCCAGTTCGGCGGCCCGCACGCGAACGATGTGGCTGGTTCGCGCCGTGAGCAGCCCGAACGTGCCTCCTGCGCGCTGCCAGAACTTGATGCCCAGGCCATCGCGCACATGGAACTGCTTGTACTCAATCCCTTGGTTGTCGTAGGAGATGCCGCCGTCCGTCAGCACGCCATCGACGTCCGACAAGATGAGTTCAATCGCAGCAGCGCGTTGTTCGAATTTCATATTGCGAGTCGTCGTACGGGAAAGTCAAACCATGCGCCAGCAACTATTGCACGCAGGACGAATCGGATTCTAGTCCGACCAGAATGTCGACACAATGTTGACCTTGGTCCGACGTTACGCTAGCGATCAAGTCGCACCTCCCCGTTTAACCCCGCCGCAGGCGGGCTGGCGTTTTCATCGAGACTGCCGAAGCCGCCTTCCCGTTTAACCCCGCCGCAGGCGGGCTGGCGCGACGGTGAAGCTCCCGCAGCGGCTGCGCCGGTTAAACCAGGAGCGGAAATTTGCGACTGCTGGCCGTTGGCGATAGAATGAGCGTCAGTCGCACTTGCCGATCTGCCAACCCAAGCCCCAATAAAAAGGTCGCGGTATGAAAAGCTCTTTTCGAATTCAATCGTCCGCCGCCATCTTGTTCTTGTTTGGTATGGCGGCTTCCATGCCGACGGACTTGTTCGCACAAACCGGCACCGGCCAGAAATCCGCCGCGCCAGCCAAACCCAATCGGGGCTACACGATCTCGAAAGAGACGACGTTCTTCACTGGCCCCCTCTACGACGATGGCACGATCGATTTCGTCGCGGCGATCAACGAGCATTTTGCTAAGGGAGTGACCGACGAGAACAACGCGGCTCGCGTTATCGTCCCTGCAATGGATCTAGCGGACTGGGGAAGAAACGGGCGCCGCGAGAGAGTGTTGGCGGAAATAGGACTGACACCAGAGGACATTGCCAGCCGGGCTATGCTTTTGGAAATCCGAGCGTTCTCCAAGCAGCCTGGAGAAGCCAGCGTTGAAACGCTGTCAGCGAACTATGCC
>JANMEB010000020.1:0-15186 GCA_031376585.1 Planctomycetota bacterium
GGTTTATTTCCGAAACCGCGCCGCGTAGGTTCAACTGCAATGCCAATTCCAAAAAACCAGTTACGTCGCCTAACCAATTAGGATTTGACTTCGTGAGTCTTCGGGCCGAAGGCCAAGTCACCGATTCAAGAAGCCCAGTGAAGGTCGGTTGGCGAGAGGCGTGTTCAACGGAATCTGTACTCTATGACTCGGCCAGCAAGTATCTCGCGCCGCGAATTAAGCTACTTTTCCGCTGACGGTGCTTTGGCAACGCCGATCAAGGCAACACCGATTCGCTTGCCCGCGTTACCGGATGGCTGCGTTGCTAAATCGTCTTTGTCAGCGTGAACGACGAAGGCGCGACCAAGGACAAAGTGCAGTTTTAGGCCATCGGAAACCACGTCGACTTTTGCGACGCCTTTATCGTTGGCGACGACATTTCCAAAATCGCCTTCGTGACGATTCTCGGATTTCAAGTCGGCGTGCTCGTGTCCTTCAGAACTGAAATGGCCGCCAGTCGCCATGCCGTCATCTCCGCGAGCATCACCGAATTCATGAATGTGAAAGCCGTGTTCGCCGGGAGCTAGGCCGGTGATTTCGCCCCAAACATGGAGGCCCTGCGGAGTCTCGGCCAAGTTCAATGTTCCTTTGATCTCGCTCCCTTTACTGGCTTGAAAAACAGCCACGCCATATTTGGGAAGCGGAATGTGTTTGTCGTCATCGCCGGAACTCGCATGATCCTCGTCCGTGTCTTGAGCAATGGCCGGCGAGGGCTTGCTACTCTGTTTACTGTGCGGCTGTTCTTTGGTTGGCTCGACCTTCGTTTGGGAGAACGCCAAATTGGCAAGCATCAAAAAGCAAACGACGACTCCAAAAATGCATTTTATTTTCATGAGATTTTCTCCAAGCGAATTTAAGTTCGGATTTCGTAAAGCGTTTCCGCGCAAGTCGACGTCTTGTTTCGGCTGAGCCAAACGGACGCCTTGCAATAACTTAACCTGTACCCCAAGCACCTCAAACGGCCCGTTTGCTACGCGGAAAACGGCAATCGTGGACAAGCCAATCGAAAAATCAACGTGTAATTGCGACTCCCGTGTGCAGAGCATTTACAAAACGGCCTAATTTCAGCTAAAATGCCGCTTCGATCGGTCTGATTGACCCGTTCCAGTGAAGCGTAGCGAATTGTCGTTCGCCGACGCGTTTTTCGTTTTTTGGACCGGCCAAGCCCTTTTCCAGTAATTTCATGTTCGAATCGCTTCAACAAAGTCTGCAATCCGCGTTCAAGTCGCTGCGCGGCAAAGGCAAATTAACCGAAGCCAACATGCGCGATGGCTTGAAGTTGGTCGAGCAGTCCTTGCTGGAAGCCGACGTTAGCTACGCCGTCGTAAAAGATTTCATGGCTCGCGTTTCCGAGGAAGCACTCGGCGAAAAAGTGCTCCTTGCGCTCAAGCCTCACGAACAACTTGTCGGCGTCGTGCATCAAGAGCTAATCAATTTGCTCGGACCGGTAGATCACGGGCTGCCGACCAGCAGCGATGTTAACGTCATCATGATGTGCGGCTTGCAAGGCTCCGGCAAGACGACAACTTGCGGCAAGCTCGCGTCCTACCTATTGCGGCAAAAAATCAAACCGATGCTCGTCGCCGCCGATTTGCAGCGTCCTGCCGCGATCGAACAGTTGCATGTCATTGGTCGCCAGCTCGACGTCCCAGTTTATAGCGAACCGGGAATTTACGATCCCGTGCAAGTTTGCAAAAACGCAATCGACAAGGCTCGAAAAGAGGGGCACCGCGTCGTCATCTTGGATACCGCTGGGCGGCTGGCCATCGACGAAGAGCTGATGAATCAGTTGAAAGAAATTGACCGACTCGTCCACCCGCACGAGGTCCTCTTGGTCGTCGACGGCATGACGGGCCAAGACGCCGTCAACAGCGCCGCTGCTTTTCACGACGCGCTGGAACTTAACGGCGTGATCATGACCAAACTCGATGGCGATGCCCGAGGCGGTGCATTGCTTTCGGTCAAACACGTCACCGGCGTTCCGATCAAATTTATCGGCACCGGCGAACAACTTGATGCAATAGAGCCGTTTCGCCCTGAAGGCATGGCTAGTCGTATCTTGGGAATGGGCGATATCCTGGCACTCGTCGACCAAGCGCAACAACTGGTCGACGCCGACGAACAAGCCCGCTTGCAAGCCCAATTGGAAAAGGGCCAGTTCACACTGGAGGACTTTCGCGATCAAATGGTTAAGTTCGCGCGGCCCGGCTTGATGCAAAAAATGATGGGGCTCCTACCCGGCATGGGCCAGCTTCGCGAAATGATGGGAAATGAAGATACAACGTCGCAAGTGCGTCGGATGGTCGGCGTGGTAGATTCCATGACCCCTCACGAACGACGCGATCCAAAACTCGTCGACCCAGCGAGACGACGCCGGATCGCGACCGGTGCCGGAGTTCCCGCACAACAAGTGAACGAGCTCATCAAACAATTCGAAACCATGAAACCGTACATGACCGGCATGGCTGGCATGGACGGCGGCGACCGAATGCAGATGATGAACGACATGAAGGACCGAATGCTTGACCCCAGCCTGCAAGGTCCGCGGACTAAAAAGGGAACTGGCAAACGCTTGACGGCCAAAGAACGCGAGAAACTAAAAAAACAACGTGACAAATTCTTGCGCGAAAAAAAACGCCGCGATCGAAGCAGTTAGCCCTGCGGATCGGGGTCTGACGTATTTTTCGGCCAAAATGGATTGAACATGAAACAAATGGAATCCGAAAAATGGGTCTGACCCCCTCCGAACAAGCAGCGAGTTCCCTAACTCATTAACAGTTACAATCCACTTTAAAAACACAGTTCATTTTCACTAGTTATTTAGGAGCCTTCATAAGTGTCTGTTGTCATTCGCATGAAACGATTGGGACGAAAAAACCGTCCATATTACCGCATTTGCGCGACCGATCCACGATCGCCGCGCGATGGCCGCGTGATCGAGGAACTCGGTACTTACGATCCTCTGGTCCGCGAAACCGATGCTCGCGTGTCCTTGAACAACGAGCGCGTAGATTATTGGATTAGCGTTGGCGCAAAACCGTCCGCGCGAGTTGGGGTGTTGATTCGCAAGTATGGCAAAGACGGCACGCACTTGGACGCCCAACAAAAGGCGCTCAATGCATTGGCCTCTCGCAAGTCCAACGCGATCTCGATGGCTCAGGAATCCGCGCGCACCGCCGCGATTGCCGAAGCCAAACGTCGTGAAGAACTTGAAGCCAAACGCAAGGCCGATGCGGAAGCCGTAGCTGCAGCCGAAGCAAAAGCTGCCGAGGCAACCACCACTAGCGAAGCAACCGAAGCACCAGTGGCGGAGGGCGCGAGCGAGTAAAGTCGCGCGCAGCCTTTTGGTGAATCGATGCGAGTTGACGTGTTGACCCTGTTTCCAAAGATTTTCCCAGGTTACCTTGGCCAAAGTTTGTTGAACAAGGCGATCGAGCGGAACCTGATCGACATCCAGATTCACGACCTACGAAATTGGTCGAACGATAAGCAAAACAAAGTGGACGATCGGCCCTTTGGTGGCGGACCCGGAATGATCTTGATGGTCGAACCGGTTGTCGTCGCCGTCGAAGCCGTCCAGAAAATGGCCGAACCGAAAGCACATCCGATTCTGCTGACGCCGCAAGGCCGTCGGCTGGATCAACCCACAATCGAACGACTGGCCCAACTCCCCCGGTTGTTGCTATTGTGCGGACGATACGAAGGTTTTGATCAGCGAGTCATTGATCTCGTCGAACCCGAGGAAATCTCGATTGGCGATTTCGTGCTCAGCGGTGGTGAAGTCGCCGCATTGATCTTAATCGACGCAATTGTACGACTGATTCCCGGAGTTTTAGGAGATGAAAACAGTAGTTGGGATGATTCATTTTCGAGAGGCAATCGCTTGCTCGAATACCCCCTATACACCCGCCCACGTGAATTTCGCGGCCTGACAGTACCGGAAATCTTGCTCAGCGGTGACCACGCAGAAATTGAGAAATGGCGGCGAAACCAAAGCTTAGAACGAACCCGCCTTCGCAGAAGCGACTTGATCGGCCAAAATGAACGCAGCGATTCGCGACCGACAGGGGTCTGACGCATGTTTCGGAAAATACGAACTACGATTGGAAAGAACGCAATTCCGAAAAATGGGTCTGACCCCCTCAAACCAACGACTTTCCACAGACAACAATCAATACAACGAGGCATCCGATGACACACAAACTTATGGAACTTGTCGAGAAATCCAGCTTGAAGGCCGAACCGCTCGAATTCGACATCGGCGATACGGTGGACGTTCATTGCGTCATCATGGAAGGCGAAAAGTCCCGCACGCAGCTTTTTAGCGGCACCGTCATCGCCCGTAACGGTAGCGGCTCCAAAGAAATGTTTACCGTTCGTCGCATTGTTGCCGGCCAGGGCGTTGAGCGCAAGTTCCCGATCAACTCGCCAAAGATCGCCAAGATTGATGTCAAGCGTTCGGGAATAGTGAAGCGAGCCAAGTTGTACTACTTGCGCGAACGAACCGGTAAAGCCGTACGACTTAAAGAACGCAAGAACTAGAAACGCATCGCCTCCCATCCCGGTTTAACCGCGGCCATGCCGCGCTCGCAGGATCACCGACGTCAATCGGACCCGTGCGACACGATGCGCGTCCAGCGCCATCGGCGGTTAAACAACGGCCTTTTGGCGCTGGCAATGCCAGAGTCATTTACCGACTCGAACCGACTCGGCCGGACCAGAGCCGTCGGCGGTTAAACAACTCTTTGCATTAGCCTCCGACTCGACTTGGCGCACGGTCGCCGATTTCGTTTCGTCTCCCACCATCCCACCGGCGAATTCAACATCGCCAATCCGTTCAATCACGCGATACTTGCGACGATAATCGTGGTCGATGAAGTCCACAAAGCGCACCACGAATTTCATCTGGTCGCTCATCTGCTCGCGCAGCATCCGGCATGTGGCCTGTTCAATTGCGGACTCTTGTCGCGAATCGCACACGATGAACTGAATCTCAAGCTCGCGCTGATCCCGTTCGAAGACTTTGATTTCTACAATTGAATCGTCGCATAACTGGTTGAGCTGGTTGACGAAAGAATTGAAAAACGAAGGATAAAATCGCTGGCCGCGATCTGACAAAATAAAATTCGAATCTTTTCCCTCGATTTTCGTGATTACGTTCCGTTCTTTTCCGTCCGACTCACGTCGCTGTTCGACAAAAGCAATATCGCGCATTTTATAACGGATAAACGGAAAGTCGGCCAAATGAAACCGCGTGACGATCATCTCCGGCTGTCCGGCGTCATTGAGTTCGGTTTCCACGTACGCCACATTCGCAAAGACTTCGAGGCCACCACCCGGTGCTTCGTGCGCGATTTCGCCTAACTCCACCGACCCATACGAGTCCTCAACTTTGCTGCGTGTAAACACCGATTCGATGTTTCGCCTCTGACAATCAAAAAAAGTCTCGCCGCTTACATTGATCAATTCCGGCTGATGCGCCAGGCTCAACCGAAACTTGCCAATCGTGTGCGCCACCATGTTCATCGGCGACGGGAAAACTAAAAGCAATTTCGGGCGAAACTGGTTCAATTCTTCGACTAGCCCGCGCACCGTCGCCTCGTTGATGTGGTCGAACAAATGGTATCGAAACCCTGTAAGCCAACTAAATCGATTGAATTTCACCATGTCGTCGATGTTGTAAGTATTTCGCGGATAGAAGACCAACATCCGTTCGCCCGGCCGCCAGCCCATCCGGTACCAGCATTTAAAAAACGTGAACAGCATCGAAAACATGTGATGCTTCGTCATCCAAACTACAAGCGGCAGCGCACTCGACCCGCCGGTCGCCATCGGCATCAAAAAGTTTCCCTTGCGTAGCCTTCTCAGCGAATCCATCGGTCGCCCGTCCAATTGCAACTCTAATTTCTTTGGGTCGGTTTCAGCCAACGAGCCCGCCATGATCGATTGTCGTGCCTCGGCATAATCTTGCTTCGACAGCGCCGGCAATCGGGCGTAGGCTTGAAAGAAATCCGCATCGGACATTTGGGCACTTGAGGCCAGAAATGCGGCGAACTTCCCTTGGAAATAGGGATTGGCACGATTTGACCTCGCAAGCAACGAAGTCAAATCGCGGCGGATTCCGGAATTGATATCGTGCCAGCGATCCGTTTGGACAACATCGCGGTAAAGCTTGCGCACGCCAATGAGCCAAAAGACGAAGCGATAGAATAGCTTAGACATATTCGATTTGAGCTTAGACCGCCGCGCGTTTTTCGGCGCCGCTATGTGCCTTGCGATTGGAGCGATCGAGAACGACCCGCTCGTTCATCGAATGACTGTCATCTTCGTGCGGCCGACGCAGATAATCAAGGCCGCGACACCACCCGGCCGAAAGCGAATCTTGCCAGCGAATGCATTCGCCGCGCTGTTCGACAATGCCTGGCTCGAACTGCTAGGGATGTCGCCCCACGAGATGATCGCCGCACGAGTGTCGTCTCCATGCAAGATGATCGATGAGCACATGCTCGAGGTCTTGCGAAGGATCTAACGAGTCAACGGATCGTAGCAAAATTTAATCTGGAACCAATTTGTCACAATCCTGTTGATTCTGATCAATCGCTTCAATTCATGCGGTGTCGCGAATGCTGCACCGATTGAGCTAGCGGTCCAGGGTCTGTGCCGCGGATCGAGTTCGACTTGCCCTGAATTTTTATCTCGATTAATGTCCTTCGCACCAAAAATGATAGTAGGTTCGTTTTAGTCAAGACATTTGGAAAATTACTCGTCAAACGAAGGTAACTTGATGAAAGCATTGCGGCAAATTTTGCAATTCAGTTGCGTTAGCATCATTTCCTGCGCGGCGGTTACTTCGTGCGACGGGAAGCAAGCCGTGTTTGGTCAAAGCAACCAAGAGATGAAGGTCGCGGAGTCGATCGAGGTCTTGAACGAGATCATGCAAATTCCAACCAGCTCGATTCCGCGCGCGATGTTGGCGGATGCTCAAGCCGTTGCCATTGTCCCGCGCGTCATCAAAGGCAGCTTTATCGTCGGTGCCCGGCGCGGAGAGGGTGTCGTGCTTGTTCGCGACACTCAGGGCAATTGGCAAGGGCCTGCGTTTGTGACGCTTTCGGGAGGAAACATTGGATGGCAAGTCGGGGTCCAATCGACCGATGTCGTATTGGTTTTTAAAACGCGGACGAGCGTCGAACACATGCTCTCGGGAGCGTTCACGATTGGCGCCGATGCGGCCGCTGCCGCCGGTCCGATTGGCCGCGATGCCTCCATCGCCACCGACGAGCAACTCAAGGCGGAAGTCTATTCCTACTCGCGCAGCCGAGGATTGTTCGCGGGCATTTCGATCGACGGCTCGGTCTTGAAACTCAATCAAGCTGCAACCTCAAGCTACTACGATCCGGCAGGCACTGGAAAGCCCGGCCCAGTCCCCGAGGTGGCACTGCAACTAGTTCAAACGCTGAGGACGTATACCGGAGAACTTGGATCGGGTCGCGAGACAACGCCGAACACGGCAAATGCCTCGGTGCAATCAACTTTGCCCCAAACGAGCTCTGGCGATGCAGCGGAAATACTGCGCAAGGAATTATCCGCCGCCACTCAGCCGCTTTACAAAATGCTCGATCCGAACTGGCAAGCTTTTCTTGCACTCCCGGCCGAGGTATATGCGAGTGGCGCCCATCCCTCAGAGCAAAAGCTGGCTGAGAGTCTAGTTCGCTTCGAAACCGTTCGCGCCGGCAGTCAATACAAACAATTAGCCGAACGTCCGGAGTTTCAGACCGTCTACGAATTGATGAAGCGATACCAATTGACTCAAACCAATGCTAACCAAGTCTTGGGTCTCCCCATTCCACCCAGCGTTCAAACCACGAAATAGATGCCGGCCAATAGGACGAAACTCAATGGATACGGCGATCGGGAATTTCGTTCGCACGAAAACAAAGAATCAGTCCTCGGCTCGACTGTCGTCGCCGCACATCAAGACGATGCGCGGAGTGAAGTCGCCGACGACATCGACCAAGTCATGCTGATCGGCCATGACTGAGTGAATGTTTTTGTAAGCGCCGGGGACTTCATCTAGTCCACCTGCGAGCAGTCGCGTATTGCGGCGCCGCAAATACTCGCGCCATTCGGGCCAATTGAATTGTTTTTTTGCGGCGGTGCGACTCATACAACGACCGGCGCCGTGAGCCGCGCTGTTGAGACTTTTGGGTTCACCCTTGCCACGCACGATGAACGCCGTGTCCGCCATATTGCCGGGTATCACGCCCAACACGCCAGCCGCCGCCGGCGTCGCCCCTTTGCGATGAACGTAGAGCGTCTTGCCTTGGTGGATTTCCTTCCATGCAAAATTGTGATGATTTTCGATCGTCTCGAGGCGTTTGGCACCCGCCAATTTCGTCACGTTGCGGTGAATGACTTCGTGGTTCGCGGCGGCGTATTGCCCCATCAAATTCATCGCGGACCAATAGGCTTGGCCATCCTCGTCGTTCATCATCAACCAAGCCAGATGCCGCAACTGCGGGTCTTCTTTGAAGCGATGCGGAAGCTTACGACGCGCAATGTCCGAATAGCGCTGACATACTGCTGCACCCGGACCGCGGCTTCCGCTATGACTCATCAAAGCAACGTAGCGTCCCGCTCCGAGCTGTCCAAATCCCGTCGGCAAGTTCACGACGCCCCATTCGGCGAAATGATTACCCGAACCGCTCGTACCCAACTGCACCCAAGCTTTGTCGCGGACTTCGCGCGTGACGGCGGTCACCGACCAATCCTCGTCCATGACTGCGTGCTCCTGTGGCCGATTCCAACGCCCACCGGTCCCGAAAATCGTTCCCTTTTTCAAAGCAGCATCCAACTCGCGGCATTCGGCCGGGTCGTTTCGTTCCAACGCGTCGACCGGCAAGTCCGTAATCGTGAGCTTCATTCGGCAAGCGATATCGACACCAACCGCATACGGCACGACTGCGTTTTCGCACGCCAAGACTCCGCCGATCGGCAAACCGTATCCGCTGTGCGCGTCCGGCATCAGCGCGGCCGCGCGAGCCACCGGCAACCGACAAGCCGCCGTGATTTGCGAATGCGACGCCGCATCCAGATCGCGGCCCCATACAGCGTATTCGACCTTGGTCGGTTTCGATTCATTCTCCCACTCGGCCATAACTGCTTTTGCCAGCTGACCATAAGCCGGATCGGCCAAATACTCTTGCGGCGCGGCGATTAATCGCGGCAGCACCTGTTTAGCCCGTCGCTTTTCGCTTGAGCCCGCATCCGCCTGCAAACAAGCAATCGCCACATCCACACAATCGTGCGGAACACCAAGTTTCAAAAGTTGTTTCTTATTCATAAAAAAAAGTTGAGAGTTGAAAGTGGAGGGTTGAGAGTTGGAATCCACTAGGCTTGCCCTGTTAATCGTTAGGCTAGTCGACTAAAGCGTCGCGCCATTCCCCGCGCCTACATTCCCAAATATACACGACACGAACGACGGATTTGGGTTCGAGCGATTCGACAACTTTCATTTCTGATCCCGTTTCAAACCGGACTTCGTCGGGCTGGCGGTTAGCGGGTCGTCGGGCCAGTCGTGTTTGGAATAACGGCGGCGAAGTTCCTTTTTGACTTCGGGATAAGCGTTTTTCCAGAAACTCGCCAAGTCATCGGTGATTTGTTGCGGGCGATAGTTCGGACCGAGTAGATGCAGCAGCACCGAAATTCGTCCGCCGCAAATGCGCGGCGTTTCGCTTAGCCCAAATAATTCTTGAATGCGAACGGCCAGCACTGAAGGTTTTCCTTGCTCGTACTGCAAAGCAATTTGATTGCCACCAGGGACGGTGATAAGATCGGGCGCGAGTCGATGGATTTCAGTGAACAGTTCGATCGGACGTTGTCAATCAATAATTACCGCTTGCCTCGCCGTCGTCGATGCCCGCCAAAGACATTATCGTCTCTCTGGAGATATCTCGATTGATCACGTGAACTGAACCGTCACAGAAGGCAACATTGGCGCAGGTCGGATGAGGCGACGCGAAGGAATTGAACAAGCTATTATCCGGCCTACCGATCACGATGGGCCTACCATTGTCGGAAAACGTCATCAACCCACCGAACAACCAGCTCGATCGTATTCGTTCCTCAGAGGTTCCATTTCCAACGACCTCGCCAAACATTATTGAGCTTGAAAGTCCGTCGCGAATTTCTCCAAGATGAACCGATCGGCCACTGGCCATGGGCCCCTTTCGAAACGATTGATTATCAGTCCAAAAGGCACCCCAGTTTGCGCCATAATTTGTGAAGCCCAGTTCGGGACTGTCGGTAACGCCAACAACGATCGCCGGCGTGCTCGTCGAAGGGTTCTCTTCCAGCAGATCGATTGGCTGAGACGCCACGATAACCATAGGGTCAAAGCCCTCTGGATCTGATGGACAAATAAAGACCGAAACTCGCTGCTTCGCTGCGGCGGCGACTACAGTAATGTCGCCAAACCAAACGGGAAATCCAGCGTGGTTGATCCGATACTGCGCATAGGTTTCAGTCGGTGACCACCCGATTTTTGGGATGGAGTCTTTTAGGTTTTCTTCACCCATGAAGGACAAAACGAACGCGTGGCATGACAAATTCTGGTAGTTTTGAAAATTCTCGACGCCAACGCCAATCGCAAAATCGCCTGCTTCATCCGGAGTCATCTTTAGATTGCGATAAGGGCTACAATTCGAACCGGGGGGAAGCCGTCCGTGCGCAGATTCGTAATTCAGTGCGCCGATGGCAAGCTGGTACAAATTGTTTCGACACGTCAGATTACGTGCCGTTTCTCGCGCCTGCTGAACGGCCGGCATGAACATCGCCATTAACGTCCCGATTATCGCGATCACGCACAACAGCTCAATCACAGTAAAGCCAAAAGGCCTTTTTGGTCCGGTCAAAGCGATTCGTTTGTCACGCAGACTTCGAGCCACTGAGATCTTGGATCGTTCGCGAAAAGTGCACATTCTAACCCCTCATCAAAAATCGTCGTCATTAGCTCTCGATACTTATTTTGGCCAACGCCAGCGTCTGCGGTCTAACCACCCGTCGTGAGCTTGCAAACAAGTAAATGCTCGCAATCAAGTTGCCAATCACATGAAACCAGCTTATGGGAGACTCGCTTCCACCGAAGCATCCGCAATCGATATTCAAATTTCGAACTTTCGCTGACATTGTAACCACGAAAAACGCTGCCGTGAGAACCGCAGCCAAGGGTACGGTGCCATTGCTTAAAATTCTAAAAATCAAACAAAAACCGATCACGACTTCCAGGAACGGAAGGAACCCAGCGGTCAACGTCGCAAGCCAAATTGGAACGATACGATATGCGGTGATCGTTTGAAAAAAGCCGAATGGATTTTGTTCATGACGAAGGCCGGCGTATAACAAAATTGCACCAACCAATGGCCAAACGACCCAGGAAGTTATTGTCCAACATTGAACTGCTATTGAGCGTTCGCTTTTTCCCATTTCACATAACCGCCACTAAGTACCTTTACAGATAAATTCCCGGCACACCGTAATCGAGCCGCCATCGCCGCCGCCCACCCGCAATGTTCGCTCTGACAATAGACTATTACCGGCCGATTCGCATCAACAGCCGAAAGAAAGCTCCGCATTTCCGTGATGGTTGAGTCAATCGGAAAATTCACCGCGCCGTCAATGTGGCCGTTTGCAAAGTCCATTGGAACACGGCAATCGACAATGAAATCGTCGTCGTTCAGGGCCCGATCACAGTAATCCACGGAGGTCGCCTCAGAACTCGCACACGCAAGCAGCCGGATCGTCGTCGGATTCCTCTGGATAGAGAGCGGATTGGCGAATGCCGAAACGACACTCCAAATAAGTGCAACCGCGACTATTGCCCCGCCCGCCACTGCGCAAGAAAACCCCTTGTCCATTGCGAATAGCTTGTGGCGTACCCCAGGAACACACGATGCGCCGACGACAACGACAATGAGAAACCATAAGTGGTTTATGACCAAAAGTCTTGATGCAAAGAAGCTCGCGGAAAGAGTCGTCTGCTTGTTATTCACCACCAGCGCGTTGCCTGACCACAATGCCAATAGGTCAGCGTATTCCATTTCCGAAGGCTGACGAGGCAAATCGCAAACCAAGGCTTTGCCTTCCTGGTCTCCTAGAAATACGACCCAATGATTCAGTTGTCCCAAGTCACGTCCGTAACGAAACTGCAATAGCACAGGACCGGAAGAGGATCGCAGTTCATCCAACGACATGCCGCTCACCGAATGTACGCGAACGCCACTTTGCTCCGCCGCAACCTGCAAATCAGTGGCCGAGCTTCCGTAGGGGAGGGTAACGTATTTTCCAGACAGCAGCGGTTCAATGGGGACATCGTTGCCAAGGATCTTGGCGGCAAGCCATAGACTATAGACGCCGCAGGTCGCACCCGATTCTCGACTCCCCAAATTTGGATCCATTACGAATTCAAAATTCGGTTCGTTCGACTGATCGCTTTGGCCCACGCTTGAAACCAAGTCTGCGGTGCAGAGAACAAGGAAAAAAGACAACCCAAGTGATGTCATTGGTCAACCTATCCAGAGCGAATTCGAACCCAAACGAAAATTCCGAGCATCGTGGTTAGAAACGCACCCAGGACCATATTACGCACACCAAAGAGTGGATTTGGATTCCTAAACCTTGCATCCTTGGCCAGCTCGATCGCGTTCGGATCGCCGATCTTGACGATGGAGCCATTCCGATACTCATATCGAATCGCCTCCTCGCCAAACACTTGAACAAATTGGTTGTTCGGGATTTCGATTGCGTCGATATCGATTCGTTTTCCCAATCGCTCCTTAAACGGGACGACGGACACGACCTTCGTTTCCCCCGTCCAAGAATTTTGATCCGCCACTTCCGACCACGCATACGACTTTACCATTCGCCGCCCGTCGATCATTTGGTACTCGATCGGAAATGCCTTTTTCGATTTGTTCATCGCAAAGCCTGCCGTTTTAAACTCCGGCTCAATTTCTTCGGGATCAATTTTCTCTGTGAATTCAATGCCTTTGATGAATCCATCGTTTGAAAACTCCACCGTTACAACATCTCGATTCGGAGCTGTAATCTCCAATAGGGCTGAGGATCCGCCATCCCCTGTTGGCTTGACGACGCACGTCCCCTCCTTAACGTATTCCGAAAGCGGGTGGCCACCGATGCTTCCAACAAGCCAGTTGCCAGGGAATGACCTGTCTAGGGCTCGAACCGTATGCTTCCAACGGACACCATGCGAATAGGTAAGCACAAGGTGGACGGGATGGGGTGAATATTTCGTTGCCGAGAAACCCCAAGGTTCCTTCGTTGAAATATACCTCGCGCACTGACGCACGTTCCTCACCGTTTCGCCGTTTGCCTGCCGATCATTTGTGACCCATTGGTTCAGAGCGCGGCGAAAGTTGCCGTCTTCCGATGTCTCCAATACATTTCGAAATGGAAAGGCGTCAGCCGATGACGGTATTCCATTGATCGAACCGGAAATTTCCACACGATATCCGTCGAACGCATGTTCAAAGCGGTGGATTTCCGGCCCCAATTCGTCGAGCGTTGGCAACTGTGCATTGGCCTCGCGCGCTATGAGCCAAAAAGAAGCCGTAACGGCCAGCAGTAATAAGTGGCGCATCGAATTCACCCCGTCGCGTTGAGATGGAGCCAACCGCAGTTTTCTATTCTTCTATTTTGTCCTTGCTCGGCACACTCGCGTTGATTGCGCATCGCCGCGATCGACAAAAGCTACTGTTAATACGTCCAATTTCCCGCAATGCACGCTTGTGTGGTCGATATTTTCCATGCCATACCCGCTCCAGGTACGCTACATGGTGACGGACATGCGTCGTTGTCGACTTCGCGATAAATGTCTTGGTATGTGCCATTTGGCCTGGAGTAATACTTAAATGTTGTATTTTGGCATCCCGAATTCGGCGGCCCCACGCATGGAGGCGTAGTAAACACGGTAGCGTTCCCATCGCATTTTGGTGTTACGGCAACCGAAACCAAGTTCTTTTCGCCACTTAGCATCGGTCTCGATCCGGCAGCCGCAATCGCTAAAGAAAACACCAAGACGGAAAGCAAGTTTTTTGACATACCGATAGAGAACAACATATTCATCATTCACCTCGCACTTTCGTCAAAAGGATTCAAGGGTTTCGGCCAATACAATATCATTCTCTCTCTCTCTTCAAGTAGAGTGCCGAAGAATCTTGATTTTTGAGTAATTTGCCACGTTTTTCGCTTATTTCTGATCCCGTTTCAAACCGGACTTCGTCGGGCTGGCGGTTAGTGGGTCGTCGGGCCAGGCGTGTTTGGGATAGCGGCGGCGAAGTTCTTTTTTGACTTCGGGATACGCGTTTTTCCAGAAACTCGCCAAGTCATCGGTGATTTGTTGCGGGCGATAGTTTGGACCTAGCAAATGCAGCAGCACGGGAATTCGACCGCCGCAAATGCGCGGCGTTTCGCTTAGCCCAAATAATTCTTGAATGCGAACGGCCAGCACCGGAGGTTTTCCAAGTTCGTACTGCAAAGCGATTTGATTGCCGCTGGGGACGGTGATTTGATCGGGGGCCAAACGATGGAGCTCGGACAATCGATGCGGACCAACCGCAGCTTGGAATGCACGCAGCCAATCGGCGCGGCGCAGTTCTTCAAACGAACGCATGCCAAAAGCAATTGTCGGCAGCAGATTTACGATCGATTCGTCGTCCAATGATGGGAGTTGCAAATCAGGCAACGCTGCTGCGAGCCACTGAATTTTGCGGCGAAAGACTTGTGCAATCGAGTCTTCGGCAGGCAAGATTTGCACAAGCTGTTTGGCGGCGTGTTGGGCAAGGATCGTGGCTGACGCGGTCGGATCCTGATTCCCTGCAGACGATTCTTCCAACTGCAAGTCATCCCAATATACGCGCCGCCGCGTTTCGACTTGTTGTCGCGATGGATTGAAAAAAGTCTCATCCGCCGTACGAATCAAATTTGCATTCAGCCATTCTCGCTCAACGCTCGTAATCAATCGGGCTTTGGCGTCGCCGCTGCTATCCTCGATGTCCACGCACACGAACAATCGATCAGGGCGGACATTCGATTGCGGATCGATGCGCACGCCTCGCCCGACGACCATGATGC
>JANMEB010000236.1:0-8913 GCA_031376585.1 Planctomycetota bacterium
AGGGAAAAAAGTCTTGTTAATCGACAACCCGGCTAGCGAGTCGTTCACCGAGGCACAAAAGTTAGCCAATGCGACTTATGTTGCGACACTGGCGATCGTATTGCATGGAGCCCAGCGAAATCCATGCGTTCAGATCGCCACGTTCGACGACCTATTCGAAGTAAACGTGAGAGAACTTTCAACCATCGGAGGACGGGTCGCGCATGAAAACGTGATCGCTTATCGACAAGTCAGTAAACCCGCCACGGCCATGGAGAGGCAGCAACTCGAACGGGCGATCGAGCGATTGTCGGATGCCAAGGCCAACCGTTCCTCGCGGCTCCAAGCACTGGCGTCCTTAGCTGACGTGGGAGATCGTTTCGGTGACGTAGCGTATTCCGACGCAACGATCATCGCTCAATTCTTGCTGGCCCTGGATGACCCGGCGGACTTGTCAGACGTCGAACAAGCCCTGCGGCAAATTCGGCATTGGCCCAGCTTGAGCCTGGCATGGCTCGACAGCATGGAATCAACTCGCGTTTCGGTTGACCATGCGTTTCAAATATTTGCAAGTTTGTTTGGCGAACCAGCCCAACTTGAAAACCGATCGCCTTGGAGAGTCGAGTTGCGTGCACTCGCATTGCGGCGAATGTCTGACGCCATTGACGCAGCGCTGCAAGAACCCGCTGACATCCCCTCGCGACAGTGGCGAGAATTGGAGCAATACGTTGGCGAACTGCTTGCAATTCGCGCGAGCGCGGCTGAAACGCAGGTACCGCCGGTCGCAGCTTCCAATCCAGTTCCTCGCGGTGCTGTATTGATCGCGAACCGATTCGACAGCGAATTTGTTCGCACCGTGTTTTTGGAAGAATTTTGGGCCGATTCACTCGCGGCCAATGAATCGGCGTCCGCTCAAACGGATGGGCAAACCGATTCGTCTACCAAGCGCACGTTGGCGAAACGCTTCTTAGACGCGGAAATACGGATCGCCGACCGACTGGTGTCGTTGCATTTCGAGGAATTGCCATGACTACGCGACGACCATTTTTATTCGTCGTATTGCTCTTCGTGACGGTTGGTTCGTATTGGTCGGCCAGCGCAGATGTGCTGCGACAAAAAGACGGATCACTTTTGTTCGGTCGACTAACAAGCCAGTCGGATTTAGAGATTATCTTTCAAGAGCGAGTCGATGCCAACAACTACATCGAGCGCAGAATTCCGCGCGACCAAGTTGTTGCGATAGTACCCACCGTCGACGAACAGCGATTGGCTGCATTGGATCCGGCGAAACCCCTGGAATATCGTGCGCTCGCGGAAGAACTGGCAGGTTGGCGAGTCGATCCCGAAGCACAAATTCTGGCGATTCGACTCTATTTAATTGCGGCGCGACTGACTAGCGGCTCGGATCGCCGACACGCTTTGCTCGCGCTGGTTGAGCTGTCTCGAAGCCCCGACGAACGGCAACGGTTCAGCGAATTTGCATTTTTGGTAGACGAATCGTTGCCGCGCTCGATCTTGATCCCAAAACCGCTGCTGAACGGGCCGCCCGTTTTGTTGGCGGAAATTGAGGAGTTGATTCGAGCGGTTCAAGCGGTCAGGCGGGGCGATGGCTCAAGCGTCGAGGAGATCTTCCAACGACCCTCTTCGCGGATCATACTCGATCGCGCGTCGGAAATTTGCACTCTAGAGCAACTACAACAAGCCGCCGCGGCGCGACTTCATTCTTTGGATGAACTTAATTTGCTGATCAAACTAGAGATTGCCTTGCAGAGTCTTTTTAACGGACAGCCACCGGTGGTCGGGGACCAATCCTGGTGTCGTCAGTCTCAAGACAAACGCATCGCCGAGTGGGAATTGCCCAATTGGTCAAACGTAACGGAATTCGATCCAGCCGATTGCGTTTATCGAAATGGTCGATGGCAAGCACCCTTGCGCGAACTGAAGTAAAGGCTAAATCGTTTCGGACGTACGTGTGATCGCGAGTTAAGTTTAACCGGTCGAGGGTTGTTGATTGTAAATTGGGTCTTTGGGGCAGAGGAATTGTGACATCGATTGGTTGACTGGCTGGAACTTCAGCCAAATCGCACGGCGTTGATTCACCGATGCGCGCGGACAGAGACGAAACGGAGAAAGAATAGTTCGATCGTCGCAGCTGGATCAACGCCAGTTGGTGACTTTACGAAACTTTGGTTTCGAATTGGGGGCGTTGAGATTTTTTCTTGACGCGATCTCGGACACCAACGAACTCGATGACGGCTCGGTCGCCGCCGTCTCCCAGGCGAGGTTTAGATAACTTGAGAATCCGAGTGTAGCCGCCTTTGCGGTCGACGAAGCGGGGTGCGATTTCGTTAAACAGTAGCTGAACAGCGTCCTTGCTGCGCAACATTTGGAACGCGCGACGCTTGGCAACGACGACGGGGGCCATAGCGGCGGCCCATTTTTTCCATTGATCGCTTTTGCGCCATTTGAGCCACTGTTCCGAATTGCGCTCGGCGGTGGTGGCGAATTGCGCGGCGGCCTGCTCTTGCGGCAAAGCACGCTTGGCGACCGTGATGCAATTTTCGATCACCGGCCGCAATTCCTTGGCTTTGGGCAGTGTTGTAATAATTCGACCTTTAATCGCGGGCGGCTTAACTTTCGTCTTACCGTCGGACTGAACAAGTCCCTCGTAAAAGTCGTCGTCGCGTTCGGTCAAAATCAGGGCGCTGGCCATGTTTTGAAATAGGGCTTTGCGATGGCTGGAGCTACGACCCAATCGTCGACCAATTTTTCTGTGACGCATAGCAATGACTCGTATCTAGACTTTTCTTCGGTTGCCGTGTTTGAAATCAAGGGAATTTGGGGCGGGCTTGTCGAATTAGCCCACAATGGACGCGGGCGGAACTCGCATTCCCAAATGCAACCCAAGCTCGCGGAGCTTTTCGTTGACCTCGGAAAGCGTTGTTTCGCCGAAATTTCGGACTTCCAATAATTGGTCTTCGGTCCGCTGCACAAGGTCTCGGACCGTGTTGATTTGTTCATGTTCCAAGCAGTTACTGGCTCGGACCGACAATCGCAATTCGGAAACCGGCATGCTGAGCTTGGTTTCCAAATGCGCGTTTAGTCCGCTGCCCGTTCGAGGTTGTGAATGAACGCGATCGCCCAAATCTGAGACTTGGACGAATGGATTCAAATGCTTGCGAAGGATCTTGGCCGCTTCGACCAATGCCATTTCGGGTCGGACGGAGCCGTCAGTCCAAATTTCCATCGTCAATTTGTCGAAGTTCGTCTTTTGACCGACGCGAGTTTCCTCGACTTGATAACGGACCCTCGTGACTGGGCTGAAAACTGCGTCGATCGGGATGATACCGATTTCGTGCTCCACTGAGCTGTGTTCGGACGCCGGGACGTATCCACGACCGTTTTCGACAACCATTTCCATCATAAAAGGGACATTCTGCGTTAGCGTCGCCAAAATGTGGTCTCGGTTAATGACGTCGACTTCGCCGCTGGTCGTTACGTCAGCACCCGTGATTGGTCCGGCCGTGGTCTTTTCGACCGTGATCACTTTCATTTGTTCCGAATTGTTTTTCACGACCAGCGATTTGACGTTTAGGACAATTTCGGTGACGTCCTCGATTACTCCGGGGATCGTAGAAAATTCGTGATTTGCCCCTCGAATTTTGATTTGAGTGACCGCGCTTCCTTCCAAGCTAGAAAGGAGGACGCGTCGCAAGCTATTGCCGACGGAATTGCCAAATCCACGTTCGAATGGTTCCGCAATGAACTTTCCATAGGTTGAAGTCAATGAATCGCGATCGCAAACCAATGAGTTGGGCAATTCGAGTCCACGCCAGCGAATGTGCATAAATTGACTCCGTGTTGGATGGTTATGAAATGATGGGCCGTATCAACGATTCGCAATTCTGCAATCGCAATCTAAACTCGCCGCTTCTTGCGCGGCCGGCAACCGTTATGAGGAATCGGCGTGCAATCTTCGATGGATTTGATGTTCAATCCACCGGTTTGCAAGCCGGTGATAGCGCTTTCGCGGCCGCTGCCTGGACCGCGCACTTGAACGTCGACTTCTTTCATGCCGAATTTCAAGGCCTTTTCGGCCACTTGTTGTGCCGCACATTGTCCGGCAAAAGGCGTGCTCTTGCGACTTCCTTTGAAACCGCAAGTTCCGGCGCTAGCCCAGCAGAGCGTTTCGCCTTTGTTGTCGGTGATCGTCACGGTCGTGTTGTTAAAGCTGGCGTTGATATGAGCAACCCCAAACGTCACGCTCCGTCGAACACGTCGTTTCTTGCCGGATGCAGTTGATGCTGGTGGTGGTGTTGGTGCCGTCGTCACTGAATCGAAACTCCTGATTTGAATTAAGTACTTTAGGGACTACTTCAAGTCCTTCACGCCCTTCTTACCGGCAACGGTCTTCTTAGGACCTTTGCGCGTCCGAGCATTGGTTCGCGTGCGTTGACCGCGAACGGGCAATCCCAATCGATGACGAATGCCGCGATAACATTTGATGTCTCGCAAGCGACTGATATTCTGTTGCACATTGCGGCGTAGCGGCCCTTCGACAACATGATCTCGTTCAAGGATTGTCGCCAAGCGGCTAAGTTCCTCGTCGGAAAGCTCGCGTGCTTTTTTGTCTTTGCTGACGTTAGCTTTTTCGCACAAGTCGCGAGCGACCTGCGGACCCACACCATATAAATAGGTGAGCGAGATAACCGCCCTCTTATCATTGGGAATATCCACACCGAGCAAACGCGGCATGCAAAATCTCCTCAACTATTGATCGAAAATTGGACCCAATGGCCGGTTCGCGCCAAACGACCGACTAGCTTTTCCGGACTACCCCAAACCCGAAATCCAATCCGGGAATTAACAAACGACGCCCCGAAAGCTGCTAGCCCTGACGCTGCTTGTGCCGTTTGTTGGTGCATACGATGTAAACGCGGCCCTTCCGCCGAACGACTTTACAGTTCTCGCAAACTTTGCGGACGCTAGCGCGGACTTTCATCGACGGCAACTCACCGGTTAAGGTTCGATAGGAAAGCCTGCCAGTATAAAGCTGACGCCCCCAATTCGACAAGGGCCAACAATGAGATTTTAGACCGCTTTTTTCATACCAAGAACTGAAAACAAAACCTCAAGAGTCTGACGCCAGTTATCGTCTGCGGCGGCGGATTCGGAGAAAACTGGGGGTCTGACCCTTTCGTATTGGCCAAGCGACCGATTCGCGGCCAACTGCTTGAAAAATGGGAAGACTGGCAAAGTTGCTCCCGTAAATCCGAAAATCGTGACTTTGGCGGAATTGCCGGTCGAATAAAAACTATGTGCGCAGCGACGCTTTAACCGCAAAAAGAAGCATCGCGCCACCCGCATCCAAAGCACCTCGGAACTTTGTGACTCTCGTCACTGCAGCTTCACTGCACGTGCTTTGTTACACCCAAAACTTTGTGCGCCACTGATTCTGAAAGTGCGTGGTAGTGATTTGCAATTCGGAAAGACATTGGCAGAGCTAAGTGACGCACAACTCCAATTATTAGCATTGAGTGACTGACCCATGCTTCGCCCGCAGTTTATCGTGCTCGCCCTAGCGCTTTTGGCCGGACTGATCGTTGGGTCGGTTAGTCAATCCACGCCGGACATCGCCCGACAAAAAATCCGTGCGACCCAAGTCAACCGCGGAATGACTCCGTCCTCGAATGCGAAATCACTATCCGCCAATGTTTCGCTACCGCTCAACACCATAAGCTTGAACCAATCGGACCATGCCGTCGCGCCCGACGTAGCATCGCTTACCGCGCAAGACATGGAATTGCTCAAGCAACTTCCGCTGACATGCACTACCGAGATTCAAGGTCTATTTGAAACGCAGTCGATCCCAGTGGCGCAATCGATCCCAGATCATAGCCAGCTCGAACCACCTATAAAAAAAAAGTGGCATTCACAAGTCTCCGCCGAAGAGGTGACGTCGACTTTTGAAACGGCGGCAACCAACAATGCAGCAATTGATACATCAGCAACACAATTAGCGTCCGATCAAACCACGGTGTCTTTGGTTCAATCGTCGCAGCCATTTGACGCGCCAATCGCTGCGGCCATCGCGAATTCCATGGCCCCCGCAACTGATCCGCACGCCGAAATTTACGCTCGCTCGCAATTCCCTTCCGCCGCCGAGTGTGCTCAATGCCATCAGCAGATTTACGATGAATGGTCGTCGTCAAGCCATGCTTACGCAAGCATCTCTCCGATGTTTCAACGATTCGAAGACACGATCAATAAACTGACCAGCGGCACGATCGGTTATTTTTGCATGCGCTGCCACGCGCCAGTCGCAACGACGATGGAACATCCACGCGACCAAGCCATCTACGACGGCCCGCGCGTTTTCCGCGAAGGCGTAACCTGTGTTGCCTGTCATCGCGTAAATGAAGCTTACACCAAGTCTAACGGCGAACGACGCATCGAACCCGGCGATATCTTCGAGCCAGTTTACGGGGGTGGCGATGGCTCGGGGAACGAAATCGCTGTCGCGTACCAAAACCTGTTCAAAGTCAAAACGAACGCCGCCGATACTAGCCCCACCCAGCCCATTCATTCGCGCGGCATTCACTTTGAGCAACTCACACAAAGCGATTTTTGCATGAGTTGCCACCAAGTCTCCGTGCCTCCTGGCGTAAAACTCGAAGTCGTCTGGGATCAATATCGTGCTTCGCCCGCGTATCGTGCGGGGGTGACGTGCCAAGACTGTCATATGGGGCGAGTCCCCGGCATCAACAACGGTTACAGCGAAGGCCCGGCTTCCGTGATCATGGACCGTGTTGTCAACCCGAAACGCAAACATTCGAACCATTCGTTCTATGGTCCTGGTAGCTCGATCGCTCACCCCGGGATATTTCCGCACCAATCAAAAGCCGAGCGCTGGACGTCCGAACAATGGTTGCAATTCGATTGGCGCGGCGGCTGGGGCACCGAGGAATATGAACGGCAAATCACCGACGGAAAAATCCAAATTTCGTTTCCAGAAACTTGGAGCAATGTCGACGATCGCTTCGATGCGAGAGAATTCATCGTCGCGAATTTGAAAAAGTTGGACTACAAGAAGGACTTGCGGCGACAAGTCATGGAAAATGGTTCGCGGATCGACGGACCAACTTTCATGCGGACTCCGCAGGCCAGCTCACCGCTCGAATTCGAGTACTGCGTGACAAACTTGAATCCCGGTCATAACTTGCCTAGTGGCTCGCTTGGAGCGCAGCCACAAGTCTGGCTGAACGTCGTGTTGATTGGTCCCGGCGGTCAGCGGTTGTGGGAAACAGGGTATTTGGATTCAACCGGCGACCTCGCGGATATCCATTCCAAAGATGTCGCGTGCGGTCGCGTTCCGTTCGATCGCCAGCTCTTCAATTTGCAAACCAAGTTCCTCACGACCAACATCAAAGGAACTGATCGCGAAATGTACTTGCCGATCAATTTTGACATCGATCAGCTTCCATTCATTCGGCCGGCAGCGCAACCGGTAACCGTTCTCAATCATCCATCGCTTGTTCGAATGGAGGCCCATTCGTTGCCGCCGCTCGGATCGCGGAGTGCCCAGTACAAAATTCCGGCGGACCTCATTTCAACACCGGGCACCTATCGACTTTCCGTCCGCATGCGTAGCCGATTGGAGCCCGTGTACTTCATGGAATTTTGCGGCTCGACTCCCGAAATGATTCGTGCCATGACCGAGTCGATTCTCGATATCCACCCATACTCCGTTGCCTTTCAAGTCCAATGAGGCAAGGCTAAGGCTTGAGATGTTTCAGTTGCCTTTATAGTAAGAGTCACATGTTCCTGATTGCTCGAACACGAAAGACGCGAAGCGGATTGCAAACCGTTCGCTCGGTCGCGAGCAAACAAAGGTGTCAGGAACCGTTTTCGGTTTCCCCGACCAAACCAAAGGCTGCGAAACAACGGTTCCTGACACCTTTGTGTTTCGCGCTGCTATTGCAATGTTGGTCCGTTCAAGCTGGATTCAGCCAAACCCAAGTCGGCCGATACCCGCTGCAACAAGTTCTGCAACAAACTCAAACGCAACCTCAGCTCGCGCCAACTGCGGCGAATATTGCACCTGCTGCTGTTACAGTTTCTACTGCCCAGATTACGGATGTCGGTTCAAAACAATTCACGTTGGCCGAGCAACCGAAGATCGGCGAAAACTTTTTCGATCAAACTCCTCGGACCAACTGCAATGCCGCCCAAGTCGAATACGGCCAAGTAGATTTCGCGCCCGATCCAATCGATCCAACAGCCCCTTACGATAGCGAGTCATCGATTTGGGTCTATCGCGGTAAGTCAATGAACGCGACGCAGCGACCGCTCGTTGAAATCGTCCGTCCTTGGTTGGAATTTGGGCAGCTTTGCCCATCAGGCACCAGATTTGGAGAAGCGAACCTAGCGTCGCCGCAGTTCACTGTGTTCGGCGACTTCCGAGTTGCCGCTGCGTCGAATTCTGCGGCGGGCGACAGCTCAACTCTCGTCGCGGTTGAGTCGAATTTGAATTTCGATTTCAAAATCACTTCAACCGAACGAGTTCATTTCTTTATAAGCCCTCTCGATCGTCGCGGTCGCAATTCGCGCTGGCTGCTGGACGAAGACGATTTCATTAGCGAGCTCGATCCCAACGTCGAGTTCGGCTTTTTCGAAGGGGATTTGGGGGCGATGGTAGGTGGATGCCGCGGCCAAACTTTGCCGTTCGATTTGCCGATTGCCGCTGGCTTCATGCCGCTGGTCCTGCAAAACGGAATCTGGTTCGAAGACGCGATCGTCGGGCTTGCTGCGACCGTTCCCGCTCGCAGCAGTGCCCGATTAGACATTTCCAACGTGGACACGACATTTTTTTTGGGCTTTGACGAACTAGATAGCCGCGCGTTCGATCGCGATGAAAGTGCCGCCAAAGTCTAC
>JANMEB010000246.1:0-4020 GCA_031376585.1 Planctomycetota bacterium
CAGCTCCAACACCATCGAGCAACTCATCGCGGCCAGCCACGGACTTGCGGACGCGAATCGCGATGCGGCGTTGAAAGTTTTGGCGAATCTGTCGAAATCCGAGGAGCCCCGAATCTCGTCCTTGGCCCAAGCCCAGCGATGGCGCGTCGCGGTCAAGTTCGATTCAGCAACCCTCGCCCAGTGGTCGGCGCAAGTCGATGCGATGCCCGAGGACTTGCGGGCTGGACCGCATTTCGTGCTCGGAAACGCCTGGGGCCATGTCGATCCGGAACAATCTGTGCTGCAACTGATGCGCGTCCCCGTTCTGTTCAGCGATCGATTCGATCTAGCGGCACGGGCCTTGCTCCAGGCCTCCGATCATTTGCTTGAATTGGACCGCACCGCCGAAGCTCGCATTGTGCTGCAAGAAATCGTCAACCATCACGCGGCGACTTCCGAAGCCGATCTCGCCACGGAAAGGCTCATACGACTTAGCAACACTTCGACAAACCAACGTCCATGACACCAACTGAATTCTCGCACCGCAGTTTTCAATTCGATTTGCCGGACAAGGCTTGTTCGCCGGCAATCGCGATTGCTTGGCTGTTGCTTGTTTTGGCGTTGCCGTCGCAAGCCTTCGGGCAAACCGCCGAGCAGCGCTTCGCTGCGGGGCTTCGCGAGCGACGGCTTTACGATCTTTCGGCGACGTTTTGTCGCCAACGCTTGGCCGATCCTGCGATTGACCCGCTCGAACAAACCGATTTGCTGCTGCAATTGGCTCAAGCGTTGGTAGCCCGAGCCAACGCGCTGGAAATGAACCGGCAACCGGTTGCTTGGGACGAAGCCCGCAAATCCTTGGCTGATTTTTTGCGCGAACATCCCGAACATTCTCGCCGCGAAGTTATCGTGGTGCAGCACGCATTAACACTGCTCGCCCGCGGACAAAGTTTGCGCCAAGAATGGGAACTTTCGTCCGGACAGTCCGATCTTAAATCAATGGCCTCGCACACTTTGCGCGACGCGGTCGGCGAACTTGACGCCGCCCAGAAATTAATTGCGGATGACTTATTGCCACGCCGCCAACGCCAGCATCGCGAAAACGAACTCTCCATCGCGCAGTTGCTTACACTTCAAAACAACATCCAGTTTCAGCTTGCGCAGTGCCATTTCAATAGTGCGTTGCTCTACGGCGACGACGAAAAATCGACGCAGGTCGACGCGTTGACGCAAATTGGCGAGCGACTCGATCAGCTTGCTCGCCGAGTTCAGCCCGACGATCCGTTTCGATTTCAGATCGAAATATTGCGCGTCGAGTGTCAGCGACGGCTGGGGCAGTTCGATGCCGCCCAAGCGATGCTCGCCGCCATCGACGAGCAAACTTTAACGACGGAGCTGCGTGCCGAGTATTGGAGTGAACGCTTCCAACTGGCGCTGGCGCACAAGCAATCTGACCAAGCGATTGCTTGGCTTCCTCAAGTCGCGGCTTTCTATACTACCAATCCCAAACTTTGCTTGAGCCTCGTGCAACTGTTTTTGGCGGTCGCGGGGGAAACTGCGGACAAGACCGAACGCCAGAAATGGCAAAATCGCGCCGAACAAACGATTCTCGTTTTGGAAACCTATCACGGTTCGTATTGGACGCGCAGGGCAAATCTGTTGTTACTGGCCGGTGCCTCCGGTACAACGGCGGCGTCCAGCGCGAATTTAGTCGTGCGTCTCGTCGACGAATTATTGCGAAAAAACCAAGCCGACGAAGCCTTGCGACTACTTGATTTGGCCAGCGGCCAAGCCGTCGCGGAAAACCGTCGTGACGCAGCCGCGGGGCTCGCTTTTCGCGCGGCCCAAATCCAACAACAGATCGGCGCAAACCAAGACGCGGCCGATCGATTCCGTTTGCTTGCCGCCGCTTTTCAAGATCAACCGGAAGCGGCCACCGCGCACTTGTCGGCTTGCTGGAACTTGGCCCAGTTGCTACGGCTAAAGCCGGAAATGTTGGCAGACTATGTTGGTTTGTTGCGCGAACACTTGGCGACGTGGCCCACCGACAAGACGGCTGACCAAGCCGCGATTTGGCTCGCGCCGCTGCTCAATCTTCAAGGCGAATTTCGCGAAGCGTTTAGCGTCGCGGCCAGCGTGCGCCCGACGAGCACGGACTTTGGCAAGGCTGTTGAGCTGGCGTGCGCGGCGGCTTTGTCAGAGCTTTCTCGAACCTCGACAGCCGAGCCGGATCAACTAGTCGCACGTGCTACCGACATCGAACGCGCCCTCGCACAATGGATCGAACGATCCGACGAGATTCCAACGTCGGACCAAGGCTGCTCTGTTGGACAATTGAAGTTGACGCGGACGGTCATCGCGCTCCGATTCTTGGCTCAGGATGCCAAGGCCGCGACACAAGAACTTGATGCGTTGCTCAACACGCCATTACAACCCTCGCCTCATTGGCTGGGCAGTGCGATTGCGTGGCGAGCGCTGTGCCGAGCAATCACTGGCACAAAGATCCCGGCCGACGAAGTTGGCCAGCTAAAACTGAGTGATTCGGAAAACTGGCTCGCGGTGGTTCAGAGGTCCCTGGCAAACGAAAATCGCGCCGCCATTTCGAAACTGGTCATCGAGCAATTTGAACAAGTCAAAAACCAAATTGCCTCGGAGGATATCTCCAGCCAAGCCCGCTGGGCGATCGCGATGGCGGAAAGCACCTGGGCACTTGGCGATCTCGATCGTGCTGTTGAGCAATTTACGGCGCTGGCTGTGCAGCATCCGCGTTTACTCGAGGTTCAAGTCCGCTTGGCCCGCACGTTGTCCAGCGACACAAGCGGAACTTGGACCGATCGCGCGATGGCCGCGTGGCGAGCCGTCGCGAACGGCAGCCAACCGCGTAGCGACGCCTGGTTCGAAGCCAAACTTGGACTTGCAAGGCTCATGATTCGAGGCGGGCATTTGGATGACGCACGAAAATTCTTGCTCTACTTGAAAACCGTTCCGCCGGGCTGGGACCAATCGTCGCTGAAGAAAGATTTTGAAACTTTGCTCGCCCAAGCCCAGCAGTAGAAATAGACTTGGAAAAATTAATACAGCGAGCAGGAGGCGCTGCGCACTTGGCGATTGCTGCGAGCGATGTTGATGGCCAAAACGAAAATAATGACGCTACCCATTATCAGCAAAACTTCGATTCCAAACATTCTTTTCTAGCTCCTTGTTCCAATGGCGATACTTAGAATGCAGATGCCGTGCCAATGAGTTTGGTCCAGTGAAAACCCTGATTTTCACGGAATTCGAGCCAGATTTGAATTCGCTTGTCGTCAGAACGAAGTCGTTAAAGTCGATTGGATGGCGCGGGCCGGCAAAGGCTTGATGGTCAAGAAACGAACACGGCCGACGGTGTCGTCGGCCGTATCATGTTCTTGATCTGAGAGTGTCAGCCTTTAGTGAGGCGCGCGAACTGGATAAACGCCGAATTGATTCGTACTGGATGGCCAATATGGCTTGGATGAAAACATGCCGCCGCCGCCGCCGCCCACGTCAGAATAGTTACGACCGAATTGGTGATAAATTGGCGTACTCTTGGTTTGAGCAACGCCCCAGTTGTATTCTGATTGGAACACAGCCGTTGGCGGGACCACGAGTGCGGTCGGAACACCCCAGCGCCAATAGCTGTAATCGCCGTGCCAAGGGCGCGCGGCAGCCTGCTGTTGATTCCAAGTGTTCATTCGCGTTGCGTCAACGCCCGTTCGGCTATACGCGTAAACTGGGTTTGGACTAAAGTGATCTTGATGTGCAAGGACCAGCGTATCGCGCGGTTGCGGATAGCCCGTGCGTCCCACGCACTGAGCAGTGACGGGACCCTGGTATCCGACCCATGGCTGGGTGACACCCGAAGAGCCGCAATTCTGCGCGCTCAACTGAGTCGTCGCAAGGCTGATGATCGCCAGAGTCAAAAATAATTTCTTCATGTTCGATTCCTGAACAACAATGACTAGAGTGTGATTCGACTTTGGACCATAACGGACATCCCAAGTTATTGGCATCCACCTGCACAAC
>JANMEB010000258.1:0-15270 GCA_031376585.1 Planctomycetota bacterium
GAGCCGCATTCGGCGCGAGTATCCGATCACTCTGGGACGTCTCGAAGGGCATGGCAGACGCGCAAAGCCTCTTACCGCCGATTACGTGCTTGTCTATCGCAACATTAAGCTGGCCGTGGTCGAAGCAAAGGCATGGGACGAAGAACTGACCGAGGGCGTGGCGCAGGCAAAAAACTATGCGGGGAAGTTGGCGGTTCGATTTACTTATTCGACAAACGGCCAGGGCATCTATGGAATCGATATGGAGCAAGGGACGGAAGGCGACGTTTCTCAATACCCTACGCCAGAGGAACTTTGGGATAACACCTTTGCCAAGCCGAACGCTTGGCACGACCGCTTTGCCGAAGTGCCTTTTGAGGATAAAGGGGGCTCGCATCCGAGCCGCTACTATCAGGACATCGCGGTCGAACGTGTCATGGAGGCCATTGCCAATGGTGAGCAACGCATTTTGCTGACTCTGGCGACGGGAACCGGCAAGACGTTTATCGCCTTTCAAATCGCTTGGAAGCTGTTCCACAGCCGGTGGAACCTGAGCGGCGAACCGACGCGCCGTCCGCGAATCTTGTTTCTCGCCGACCGGAACCTACTCGCCAACCAAGCCTACAATGCGTTTTCTTCGTTCCCCGAAGATTCGATGGTGCGGATCGCGCCGGCAGACATTCGGAAAAAGGGAAAAGTGCCTAAGAACGGAAGCCTGTTCTTTACGATCTTCCAGACGTTTATGGCTGCACCGGCGTCGGGGGCGGAATTTACCGGCTCACATCAAGCTGGCTTTGGAACCAAAATCGCTGCTGAGTCCCCGCAACCATATTTCGGCGAGTATCCGCCGGACTTCTTTGACTTCATCGTCATCGACGAATGCCATCGCGGCGGTGCGAACGACGAAAGCAATTGGCGCGGGATCATGGAGTACTTTGCGCCCGCCGTGCAGCTCGGCCTAACTGCCACTCCTAAACGCAAGGAAAACGCTGACACCTACGCCTACTTCGGCGAGCCGGTCTATATCTACTCGCTAAAGGAAGGGATCAACGACGGTTTCTTGACGCCGTTCAAAGTCCGTCAGATTTCGATGACGTTGGACGAGTACGTCTACACTTCGGACGACAAATTGATCGAGGGTGAAATTGAAGTGGGCGATCATTTTGAAGAAAAGGACTTTAATAAGATCATTGAGATCAAAGAACGCGAAGCCTATCGGGTGAAGGTGTTCATGGACATGATCGACCAACGAGAAAAGACATTGGTGTTTTGTGCGACGCAAGTTCATGCACTCGCCGTGCGGGACCTCATCAACCAAATGAAATCCAGCAAGGACCCGAATTATTGCCAGCGGGTCACAGCCAACGACGGCGAATTGGGCGAACAGCACTTGCGGGACTTCCAAGACAACGAAAAAACTATTCCGACCATCCTCACGACTTCACAAAAACTTTCGACCGGCGTGGACGCGCGAAACATTCGCAACATCGTATTGATGCGCCCGATCAATTCGATCATCGAGTTCAAGCAGATCATCGGGCGTGGAACACGGCTTTACGACGGCAAGGATTACTTCACGATCTACGACTTCGTGAAAGCGCACCAGCACTTCAACGATCCCGAATGGGACGGCGAACCAGAAGCCCCTGAAGACAGAGAGGAATGTGCGACCTGCGGCAAGACGCCGTGCGAATGCGAACAAGTGCCGCGGGAGCCGTGCCCAGAATGCGGCGAGAGCCCTTGCCGATGCGAACGCGAACCCTGTCCAAAGTGCGGCGAATCACCATGCCGTTGCAAACGAAAGGCGAAGGTAAAGTTGGCTGATGGCAAAGAGCGAACGATCCAACACATGATGGCGACGACGTTCTGGCATCCCGACGGCACGCCGATGTCCGCGCAACAATTTATGGAATCGCTGTTTGGAGAGTTGCCGGCGTTTTTCACAAGCGAGGATGAGCTTCGGGCCTTGTGGAGCGCGCCGGACACCCGGGCGCGACTCTTGGAAGGACTTGCCGACAAAGGATTTGGCAGCGGGCAACTCGCCGAAATGCAAAAGATCATCGATGCGGAGAAAAGTGACATCTTTGACGTGTTGGCGTATGTCGCTTATTCGTCGCCGACACTTACGCGAGAGGAACGCGCTTCAATGGCCATGGTCGAAATCACCCATCGATTCAACGACCGGCAAAAGGCTTTCCTCGACTTCGTTTTATCTCAATACGTGAAAGTAGGCGTGGGAGAATTGGACCAAGCCAAACTGGCTCCGTTGCTCAAGATCAAATACAACAACGCCATCGCGGACGCTATCGCCGACCTTGGACGACCCGACGAAATCGGCAAAATGTTCGCCGGTTTCCAACAGTACCTCTACGCCGAGGCCGCCTAGGACAAAATTCGACACAGGTGAGACAGACGCTCAGAATCGGAGACAAAAGCCGACTCCGCAAACGCCCAAGCGATAATTCGCGAGCAGGCCTTAAACATGACCAGTGACTAGGGGCTAGTGTTCAGTGGTTCGCGGCTAGTGGAGAATGATGTTCGTTGCTGGCGACTTTCAACTACTAACCACCACGCACAATCACACGACACTTCGCATGAACATTAGCGACAAAAACGTGGATGAGTCGCCCAGCAACTGGCGAGCGATTGACGCGGAACAACGCGTGAATTTGGTTCGGATTACAGCGATTGCCGGTTTCTATCTCATTCATCTGTTGCATTACTACGCACCGCGATTGGGAGATTCTGTAGTCGGCTGGCTCGGATTTGATTCTGGGAAGCCGTTTCCGGCAAATGCGCACCTCGCAGTGACGGTTTTGGCGCTGGGCTGGCTGATGCAAGCCTTTGCGGTTCACTTCATGTTACAACAGCGCCGCGCGCCGGATTGGCTGGCGACAGTGACCACATGCGGCGATTTGTTTTGGCTTACGGCAATCTTGACTTTGTCGACCGGCCCCAAAAGCCCGATGGTAGTCGGATACTTTCTGATCTTGATCATGACCGGGCTGCGCTTCAATTTGCGGCTGGTGCGACTCGCGACCGTCGCCACGATTGCAGCCTATGTTTTCCTGTTGGGCGCTGCGAAATGGCCGCGCGGATTATTGAAAGAGATTGAAATCGAATCCGTCCCTCGGCATCATCAATTGATAATCGTCGTCGCGTTGTTGTTTGCCGGAATCTTGATCGGCCAAATCGTCCGCCACGGCTACGCGATCGCCGATGACATCGCACGACGTTGGCAAGAGAAAGGCCAGCAATGAGCGAGGTCGCCGCAAATCGGATTTGCCCTTGGTGCCAAAGCGAGTTGACTCAGGCAGCCAAAGTTTGTTGGAGGTGTGGTCTGAAACCTGCGTCGAAGGCAACCAAAGGAAATGTCCCGGCAGGCGGCGATCGCGCGAATCCAATTTCGACGCACCCACAAAGTCTATTGTCGTTTGGTTTAAGTAGCCTGTTTCTGACAACCGCATTCGTCGCGGTTGCGGCTGCGTTGGTTGCGGCGCTCCCTGGCTTCGGCATCGGCATAGCCATTCTGTTAGCACCGCCGCTTGTCCGGACGTGGCTCGTCGTTGGTCGCAAACGGCAACTAGGTCAACACGTTGGTACTGGTCAAAAAATCTTGTTGTATCTTGGATCGGTTGCGACAACTTTTACCATCTTGTCAGTCGTCGCAGTCGCCTCGGTCGGAACATTTTGTGCCACGTGCCTGGGCCTTGTTGTGTTTTCGGGCGGCTCGAATTCGAATTCGACTATGAATGGTTTAGTCGTCGCCTCGGGACTTCTAACACTTACGGTCGTCAGTTTATTGTTGTGGGCATTTTCGAAATGGATTCGCGCTCGGTGGCGGCGAGATACGCGCCAAGATTAACGGTAAAAGAATGGATATTAAACTCGGCCTGAAGCCTTCGAATTTACGCGATCATCGTTTTCTCGGCGCTACGCAGAGTTTGTGTCCGGTTTGTTTGGATGTCGTTCAATCGAAAATCGTGGAAAGGGCGGGGCGGGTCTATTTTCAAAAATTCTGTCCACGACATGGGTCGCGCGAGGATTTCGTTTGCTCCGACGAGAAGTGGTGGGACGGGATGGAGTTCAACGTGCCGGGACGCGAGCCGGTGAAATACGGCGTCGAGCCGCAGCGCGGATGTCCGTATGATTGCGGACTATGTACTCAGCACGAGCAACATACTTGCATTGCGGTGTTCGAGATCACCAGTTCGTGCAATTTGACTTGTCCGATGTGCTATGCGTCGAGCGGGCCAGGAGGAAAGCACGTTGGCTTGGCCGATTGCCATAGAGCGATCGATCGATTGGTTGAAATGGAGGGCCGAGCCGAAATCCTGCAGCTCTCCGGTGGCGAGCCGACGATTCATCCTCAATTTGTTGAGATCCTTGACTATGCTTGCCGGCAGCAGATCGACTTGGTCATGGTCAACACCAACGGAATTCGCTTGGCCAACGACCGCGAACTTTGCGAAGAAATCGCGGCGCGGAAGAAACAATGCCAAGTCTATTTGCAGATGGATGGCTTGGATGATCGAGTCAATCCGCCACTGCGTGGGGAATCGCTGTTGGCCACCAAGTTGCGCGCGATCGAGCGGCTTGGCGAATATGGAATTAACGTCACGCTGGTGACGACTTTGCAAACTGGCGTGAATCAGGACCAAATCGGGCCGTTAGTGAAATTCGCTTTGGAGCGAAATTGGATAACAGGCGTGAGCTTTCAGCCGGCGACGTATGTTGGACGAACGGTCGAGCCAGAGGACTTGGAACAACGAATTACGTTTCCCGATGTGATTCGTGAGGTGGCCGCGCAGACAGATGGCTTGTTTCAAGAAACGGACTTTTTTCCAATTCCGTGTGCGCATCCCAACGCACATTCGCTGTGCTACGCTTTTCGCTCAGAGGGCCAAGCCATTCCGATCACCCGGTTCGTCGATATCGAAAAACATTACGACTTGTTGGCAAACGGAATCAGCCTCAATCGCGAAAACACACGTTCGATTGTCGAATCGTATTTGCTGCGGCAAGCCTGCGGGCCGGGGTGTGACTGTTCAAGCGAACCGCAAAGCGAAGGGGTCAGTCCCCAAATTGCTTCGAAGACTACGCAATTTGGCGACAGACCCCGGCGGTTCTCAAGTGACGCCAACGGAAGCGATTCGATTCGAAAATTGGCCGAATCGTTCTTTTCGCGCGCTTTGGTCGAAGACTTGGCTGCCGCCGATATGTTCCGCATCACGACCACCAGTTTCATGGACGTTTACAATTTCGATATTCGCCAACTGATGAAATCGTGCGTGCATCACTTGCTTCCAAGCGGCCATTTGATTCCGTTTGACGCGTATAACGTCCTATATCGGCCGGGTCATTTGCCGCTGCCGAAACTTTCGCTGACGGAATTAACCAAAGTCTGATCACCGTTGGCATCGAACCATGAACGTCGGGTACGCTTGCATCATGTTGACCGCGGTGGCGGCAGGTTTTGGAATCGCGCGGGTTACGCAGCGAGGGTTGCCGTTGCGGGCTTGGGAAAAAATCGGCATCGGGCTGGGCGCTTTTGTCGGCGCGATGGTTGGTGCAAAGCTACCGTTTTTGTTCGACGATTGGGAATCGTTTCGCAGCGGGGCGGCGTGGTTCAGCAACGGCAAGACGATTCTAACGGGACTTGTCGGTGGCTACCTCGGAGTCGAAGCAGCCAAGTGGTCTCTCGACGTGCGGACCCGTACGGGTGACAGTTTTGTAATTCCGGTTGCGGTCGCGATCGCAATTGGGAGGGTCGCGTGTTTTCACGTCGGTTGCTGTTACGGACAGCCGACCGATTTGCCGTGGGGAGTCGTGTTTCCTGCGGTAGACAATTTGCCGCGGCACCCGACGCAGCTTTATGAAAGCTTGTTTCACTTGTCGATGGCGGGTTTATTCGTTTGGCTCGCCGCAAGAAACGCTTTTCCGGGACAACGGATCAAGCTGTACTTGATTCTCTACGCCGTCTATCGTTTTTTCTCCGAATGGCTGCGCCCGGAAGCTCGTGTCTACGGCGAATTGACCGGCTATCAAATCGCGAGCTTGTTCATTATTTGCTTGTTTGCGTGGCTTTGGGTGCGCGATGCGAGAACTGCGGCGAGACGACAACCGTGCGATAGGGATTTGTAATTTCAGATTTATGATTTCAGATTTGCCAGTAATTAGAACCGTTTCACAATTTCCAATTCGTTCGACCAACTACTATTTACCTCAAGCCTCACGTCTCAAGCCTCATGCCTTCCCTCAATTCGAAATGAGCGACATAAACTCAGCGCGGGTGGATTGATTATTCTTGAACAGACCTCGCAAAGCGCTAGTGACCGTCGTGCTGCCGGGCTTTTTGATGCCGCGAATCGCCATGCAAGAATGTTCGGCGCTAACGACGACAGCGACTCCTTTGGTCGCTAATTGTTCATCGATCAAATCGGCGATTTGCTGCGTCATGCGTTCCTGGACTTGGGGGCGGCGCGCGATTTCTTCGATCACGCGGGCGATTTTGCTGAGCCCCGTGACTTGGCCATCGGGAATATAGGCGACGTGAGTAACGCCGCTGAACGGCAGCAAATGATGTTCGCACATGCTGGTAAACGGAATATCGCGAATCAAGACCATTTCGTCATACGATTCGGGAAAGGTAATTTTGAGGTGCCGCGCCGGATCGACGTGTAAGCCTGCAAACATCTCGGCGTACATACGCGCGACACGGCGCGGCGTCCCTTGCAAACCGGGTCGATCTGGATCCTCGCCGACGGCCGTAAGAATGGTCCGCACCGCCCCCTGAATTGCCTTCAGGTCAACTTTCTCGACGGCCAGTTTGAGTTGCTCGTGTTCGTATTCCACGTCGGTCAGTTCCTCTCAAGAGCATTTTCCGAAGCTCCGTCGAATTATAACAGAATTATTATTTGATAGACGATCGGCGGCGCAATGATCGTCGATCGTGATAGGACACGTAGAACGGGCACCAATCGCGGCTTGACCAACCAGAATGTCTGCCCCACTATGGGATCCGTTTTCACAACGGCGTTGTGCGACTCGAGTCCGACGGTTACTTGCCAAGTCCAACAAAGAAGTTCATCAGCGTCGACGTGAGTGCCGCTTGATCTGGGCCTTGCCAGATATGGCGAGCCACGTCAAACGCGACCATCGCGCAGAGCACCGACATCAAGGTCGTGAGGCCCAACATGACGACTTCCCAAGTTTTCAGCGGAATTTCCGGGGCCATTGCCATCGCGCCTGCGTACGATTGGGCTTCGCGGCTGTCGTCTGGAATCAACTGCGGTTGCCCAGCAACATCGGCATCCGAAAGCATGGTGGGTGCCGAGTCGTCCGTGAACAGTTCTGAATCTTCCAAAGCAATAACTTGGGAGCCGCTGGATTCATCTTCGCCAGAATCGAACGAGGGAGTCAAGTTGAAATCGTCCTCGGCCCGAAGATCACTTGGGCCACCCAGTTCACCCGCGTCTTCCAACGAAATCGCATCGTCGTCGTCCGGCAACTCAAGCGAATCGATATCAGATCCGCCCAATTCCAAAGGCTGTTCTTCGAGCGAAATCCCGCTGTCGGTCGGGCTCAAGTTAATTCCGCTATCGTTAGCTTCGAGGGAGACTTTGTCGCTGGAATCGCTTTCGTCGAGAACGAGATCGCTATCCTCAAAGTCGCTGTCCATTTCATCGCTGTCGTCATCCAGCAAAGAGCCGCGTTCACTAAGCATTTGGTCTTCGGGACCACGTGATCCGGCCAACAGCTTTCCGGTATCCGACGGACTATCTGATTTCGGTGTCTTCGAGTCAAGCACTTTGTCATCGCCGGCTGCCAGCGCGATGTCGCTGGAGCCAAACCTTAACTCGGAGGAATCTTCTTCCATTTCACCGCTCAAGTCGACCGAACTGGAGTCTTTCATAATGAAGTCATCGCTGTCGGCCTCCATATTGATCGAGCCGCTGCTCATTTCGAAATCGAGATCATCATCAACGTCTCCCTTAGCTCCAGGGACGCCGCCTAATTTCAGCTTGACGTTGTTCTCCTCGGCATAGCGTCGCAACTCGTCCAGCTTGAATTTCCAGACCGAGCCTTCTCGTACGCCCAGAATATCGTTTTGCAATCGCAAGTTATTGAGAGCTTTTGTATCCAAGCCCAACATCTGCGCAGCTTTGTCCAAGGGTATCAAGTTTGACATTTTCAAAAACTCCGGGCATGCGATTGCGACTACTCAACAAGTCTATCATTCAATTCTGCTGGTCGACACGACCGCCGCAGTTTTACGCGCGGGCAAAAGGCCACATTGAACGAGACGAAAATGATGGCCCCAAAAAGCGTGCTTGCGTACTTTCATTCTAGAAGCACGATTTTGGCTTGCAATAGTCAGAACGTCGCCATTTCCCGCGATTTGTCCCGCCGCAAACAGGCTTGTCATTCCATTTCATCTACCGCGAGGCTGAAAATTCCGATCAATCGTTACGACTGCGAAGCGCTGAAAACAAAACCTGCAGGGTCTGACGCCAATTTGCGTAGTCTCCGGAGCAAATTGGGGTCTGACCCTCTCGCTTTGAGGTTTTGTTTTCAGCACTATGCCAGTCGGCGTCAGCGACGGGCGCGAACTAACTACTTGCGCTACGGTAGCTGTTGAGAGCCCAGCGAAACACCAAACGAGACATGGCCAAGCTGGCGACTGCCGCGACCACGGCCAGCAACGCCAGCAGCCACTCGTAGCTGTACCAGTTCGGACGCAAGGGACGCGCCAGAATGCGTGCGGGCACATTCACCACCAACAAAACTGGTACCACAAACGTGAAAGTCGCGAACAGAGACCAGCCCAACGCTCCGCGCTGATAAATTTCCATTGGGTATCGATAAAAGTTCGTAATGTAAAACCAAAACGTGTACAAGTTCTGATTGCGGCCGAGCCAAATGCTCGTCGCGGCCAGCGTGAACATCAGCCCGTACATTACGAGAGTCCCGCACGCCACAAAAAACACGTACGCAAAAATCGTCCAAGGCGCGATCGTCAACGGGTTCACCGCCTGATGCGCCAACTGCCGCAGCGAAATTCCGAGAATGACCAAGCCCGTGACCAAGTTGGTTAATTGCGACCAGTCGATGCGGGTAAACGACACGAGGAACTGGGTGTCAATCGGCTTAAGTAGTGCGTAGTCCAAATTGCCGGTTCGAATCAGTTCGCTGAACTCGTCCGCGTTGGGCATGAAAAAAGCTTGCACAATGGAATTGATGATCCACAGCGTTGCCAAGAACACGAAAAACTCATGCTCCCCCCACTGGCCGATTTGTTGGGTGTGACCGTAGATGATCTTATACAGGCCAAAATTCATCAGTGCCCACGACAGCGACGTGATGCATTGCAAAATAAAGTTCGTGCGAAACGACATGTCGCGGATCAATGAGTTACGCACAAACGTCAACAGGACTTTGCCGTAGGACGGGTGAACGGATTTCGCTTCGGAGAGTCCGTCGATCGGCTTGATTGACATTAGTTTAGCCTCCAAAAGCGCTGTAGCGGGCCACACCCCGCGCCCAGGCAACTCGCGTCAACAGAATCAACGCGACGACCCATGCAAATTCAATGGCCAAGCCCCAATACAACTGCGCACCAGTCACTTTTCCCAAAAACACGGCTGCGGGAAAGTAAGCTAAGTACTTAAACGGCAATAAATCGACTACCAACTGCCAGTTGATCGGCTCGCTCGGCAAAAGTTCCAACGGAAACATGTGCCCTGATAAAAAGAAATTCAACAGCATGAACACAAACGTCAGCGATGCGATTTCCAAAAACCAAAACGCCAACAAGCCAAACAAAGTCTCCATGAAAAATCCCAAGAGAAAACTCAGCAGCAGCGACGCGCTGAAAATCAACATGACTTCAACCGACGGCCACCCATTGGGAAAATAGTCACCCAGCAAATAGAAAACAAATGCAAACGGTACGATCGCCACCAAGTAATAAACGAACTTGTGAGCAATTCGTTGCAAGAGCAAACTGCCGATAAGGTCGACCGGCTGAATTAGATATTTTTTGATCTCACCGTCGCGGATTTGGCGCGCGATCCCGGGCGTTAGCCCCGGCATGCTTGAAAAAGCCCGGCTGACGGTGACCAGCAAATAATAAGCGACCATTTCATGAAAACGATAACCGGCAATCTGGAACGAATCGCCGGTTTCGTGAACCGCCTTGCTGGCAGCGTCGAAAATCGCCATCCACAAAAAAATCTGCGTGACGATCGGCAGAAATCTTAGCAATGTCCCGATGACGTAGTCGACGCGGTACACCAGCCGCTCTTCGATGGAAATTCGAAAAAACACCCACCATGTCATTGCGCGTTGTAGCCACGATCCGGTCAAGTTCGTTCTCCGACTCGTTTGGGCAGCGCGTTTTTTCGTTCGGGATTCGATGCGTCTGACTCGGCGATTCGATGTTGCTGATCGGCTTGTGAAAAGACTTTCGCGATAACCTCTTCCAGCGGCGGATCTTCAACGGAAACGTCCGCGACCGCGTGCTTATCCAAAAAGCTTGCGAGGACTTGAGCGACTTCATCCCGCGCCGCGCGGAATTTGATTTTTGGTGGGACGATTTCAATCAAGTTCGGCAGATTGTCGAATTGGGCGAACGAAGCGTCTTCGCTCAATTGCAAGGTCACGATCTTGTCGCTGCCGAATTGGCCGATTACCCCGCTCAACGACCCATCATAGTGAATCAAGCCGTTGGCGATGATGATCACTCGCCGACACAGCGCCGCCACGTCCTTCATGTAATGACTGGTCAGCATCGCGGTGATTTTTCGTTCCTCTTGATAGTACTTGAGGAACTGCTGAATGTTATGTTGAGCCACGACATCCAAGCCGATCGTCGGTTCGTCCAAAAAAAGAACTTCTGGGCTATGTAACAAAGCCGCGATCAACTCCATCTTCATTCGCTCGCCCAGCGACAGTTCGCGAACCGGTTGGCTCATCAGTTTGCGAACATTCAGCAAGTCAGCGAGTTCGTCGCGCACGCGGGTGAAATCGTTGGGGGGAATTCGATAGATATGCTGGTGCAACCGAAAGGATTCTTGGGCCGGTAAGTCCCACCATAACTGGTTCTTTTGGCCCATCACCAGCGCGAACCGGCGTCGATACGCGTTGTCGCGCTGCCATGGCGTGTAGCCCAACACGCTGCACGTTCCGTTGGATGGGCGAATCACGCCTGAAAGCAATTTGAGAGTGGTAGTCTTTCCAGCGCCGTTCGGTCCCAAGAATGCGATGAACTCTCCACGTTCGACGTCGATGTCGATCCCGCGCACGGCATGCACATCGCGATACTCGCGGCGAAACAGACCTTTAATCGACGCGATCAAGCCCTCTTTCTTTTGATAGACGCGATACGATTTCCAAAGTTGTCGGACTTCGATGACTGCCATAATCGCCGATTATACGACGGGCGCCGAATTCAAAACAGATGCGGTCGACAAACAAAGGACTGATGTCGCGAGTCTCCGATCCGAAGGTCAAACATCGGCTCTATTAGCGTGGACAAGCTAACGGATATAATCGCGGTCGACTCGATTATGACTTCACCGCAACATTCCGACTCCTAATGTCAAACTCTGCTGGCGAAAATTCCTTTCCATTGCGTGTCGGACTTGGGCATGATACGCATCGGCTGGGCGAAGGTGGTCCGCTCATACTCGGCGGCATTCAAATTGATTTTCCGCACCACTTGATTGGGCACAGCGATGCAGACGTTTTGTTGCATGCGATCACGGATGCTTTGCTGGGCGCGGCCAATATGGGGGACATCGGCGAATGGTTTCCGGACACCGATCCCGAGAATCGACATCGCGACTCACAAGAAATGCTGAAGACGGTTGCACTAAAAGTTTCCGACGCGGGCTACCAAATTGTTAATCTGGACTGCATCTTGTTCGCCGAAGCTCCGAAACTGACGCCGCACAAACTGCCGATTCGCCAATCGATCGCGAGAATTTTGCATATCCCGCTCGAGGCCGTCAGCGTGAAAGCCAAAACCGGCGAAGGCGTGGATGCAGTCGGGCAGCGAGTGGCCATCGCCGCGCAGTGTGTTGTGCTATTGACCCGTCAGAAGGCTTAAGCGAGTTTCTGCATGCGAATTTTGGGAATCGATCCGGGTTTGAACATAACCGGGTACGGAGTGCTGGATGTTGATCAGCGGAAATTTACCGTTGTCGAAGCGGGCGTTATTCGCGGCGGATCGGATCGCGATTTATCGAAACGGCTTGTGCGATTATTCGATGGGCTAAATGATTTGGTTCAAGCGTTGAAGCCCGACGCTGCGGCGATCGAGGAGCTTTACTCGCACTATGATCGGCCCAGAACGGCGATTCTGATGGGCCATGCGCGCGGCGTACTGTGCTTGGCGATCAGCCGCGCCGGACTTCCGGTACATTCGTATTCGGCAACCCAAATCAAGCGAGTCTTGACGGGCAATGGGCGCGCACCAAAATCACAAGTCCAAATAGCGGTGTCGACGCAGTTAAACTTGAAGGAACCACCCGATCCGCCGGACGTCGCCGACGCTTTGGCTGCGGCGATGTGCCATCATTTTCTTTGTAGAAAGGTAACGCTAACTTGATTACCAAAGTAACCGGCGTGCTCCGTGAATTGGGTGAAGGCTGGGGGCTGATCGACGTCGGGCCATTTCAATACGAAGTCCTGATTCCGGATTTCACGCGGCGGCAGATTCAACTGTCGCTGGGTCAATTGGTGACCTTGTTCACGATCGACTATATCGACGGCAACGTCGCGCGCGGCGGCCGCCTCACGCCCAAGCTCATTGGATTTAACAGTCATCCCGAACGCGAGTTCTTCGAAGTCTTTTGTTCGGTCGACGGCGTCGGCGTGAAGACTGCTTTGCGAGCAATGGTCCGGCCGGTACAAGACGTTGCCCGCGCGATCGAACAACAAGATGTCAAAAGCCTAACAACGCTGCCCGGAATCGGGCCAGCAACCGCCGAACGAATCGTGGCGAAATTACGGCGGAAAATGGCCAAGTTCGCACTGCTCGTTCCGCGCGGAGACAGCGAGTCGTCTGCGGCTTCGCTCGATGTGGTCGAAGAGACGTATCAAATTCTCGTTTCGCTCGGACATAGCCAAAGCGATGCCCGGAACCTACTCGAACGTGTGCTTGCCGGCGGAAAAGCATCCGCCCACAAATCCGTCGATGCCCTTATCCAAGCCGTCTATGAGCAGTCGCAACGTTGAGCAGGAGTGAGGCGTGAGGCGACAGGCTTGAGGAGAAAAAATCAAGCCACCGGCGCGGTTCTTTAATTCTGACGCACCGGGCGAAGTCGCCTGGCCAAGAAACAGAAAACCCCTCGCGCCAAGCGAAGGATTCACTGTTGGGAGACAAAATTGGTCAGCCGATTCGCGATGAATGCGACCTAGAACACGTCGGTTACGAACTGATGGCCCCAGTGGTAACGACGAGTCTGTGGATACTCGTTATGCCAAGCCCGATTATAAATCGGAACGCGCATTTCGGCGGGATAGCGGTAGTACATGCTGTCCGCGCTGCGGTAGTATTCGTTGCCCCAGTAGTTTTGTGGATAGTACACGTAGGGGTAGTGATAAAACCGATTCATGTCGACGCGTGAATTTTCGGATCCCCAAGATTGTCCAAAAGCGCGATCTTGAGCTTGGGCAGTGCCGGACTGTGACACCAACAGCGCCGCGGTGGCGACAACGGTGGACAAAATCAATCGACGAAACATTGACGTTCCCCTTGAGGACTTTGGCCAACAAACTTGTTGGCGCATGCGGGTCTGATTCCAAATCTGTTTGTGAAATCGGCAGCAAGTTATCCGCAGGTCGAGAGTATTCGGCAAAATTACTACGATTAGCCGTGCGACAACCTGCGAAGGCGCGAAAAATTTTGTCGTGGGCAATCTAGTCGAAGTTTGCGGGGCTCAAACGCGATGGATGATAGCGTCGAGTGCTGGCGGAGGGACAAGTGGTTAGTGGAAGGGCTCTAGAATCAGGGAGCTTACACGCCCCGCTCGCCGACGAAAAAAACGGCTTTACGCCAAGTTTTTTTGTTTGGTTCTAGGGTTCGGCAGCACGCCGGCTTTGAGGTCTTTTTCGAATTGGTCCATGAGCGGCCAGTCGACCGCGCAAGTTCCGAAATCGGCCATGTGCAAATACGTCCTGAGGCGCTGAATCGTCTTTTGGATATGCAGATTGTCCTTCTCAAAGACCGGGCCGTGACTGGGCAAGAGCCAGCGAGCGTCACAAGCTTCAATTCGGGAAAGCGAACGAACGAAGTCCGGCAAATTGCTTCCGTGGTGCGCGTCAATGGCGCCGACACACCCGTCTTGATAAATGTTGTCGCCGCTAAACAACAAATCACGCAACCGAAACGAGAGTTGGCTGTCGGTATGTCCGGGAGTCAGCCAGACTTCCAGTTTGAGCCGACCGACTTGAATGACATCGCCGTCATCGACGAGCGTGTCGACTTGAACGGGGTCCATTGGCATGTTGATTCCTTGAGCCTCGATTTCGGCCATGGTTCGCAATCGATCGCCGACTTGAATCGGCCCAGCCGCTTTGGGATGAGCGGTAACTGTGGTGCGCAAGATTTGCTTTGCCTTAGCCAAGCCTTGAATGTGATCGACGTCGGCGTGTGTGGCGATGAGCGTCTTGCACTGTGAAAACGGAAAGTCCAGCTCCCGAATCAGCTCAACAATTTCATCGACCGAGTCTTCGTACCCAATATCGATCATCAACCATTCGTTCTCGTCGTACACGATGTAGACGTTGCAGCCTAGCAATTGACCAAGCTGGTGGTTGATTTCGATGACGTTGGGAAAAATTGGCTTGCGCTCAAGCATGAATCGCGTTCGTTACAAAGGAAGAGGCAGGCACTTTCGGTCGCGCTGGATGTTGGCGATTTTAAAGCCATTTCGAGGTCGCTTCAACCTAACTCACGCAGTTAATCGGGCGGATCAGTTGATTCGTTTCGTCGATCGATGGAAATCAAGGCAGGTTTTCCGTAAAAAACTCCCGTTAGGTCATGCAAAACCGATGTCAAGTTCTTTCGTCGGGGAGATCGCCTGCAGATACTGAGCCGCGGCAGTCGTTTTAAAGCTGCGACCGTTTCGCAGGACATCCGGCCAAACATTTCCCATGAAACTAACGGGAAAAATGATATAAATCGGAACTTCGCGCTGTCCTTAGTGATAATATATCGAAGAACTGTTTATGCTTTGGTTGCCGCCGTTTTTACCAACGCTGGTGATTGAGAATACGCTTGGC
>JANMEB010000280.1:0-5004 GCA_031376585.1 Planctomycetota bacterium
CATTGGTCGACCGTGCTCACGCAGATCGTGTCGAACGATCGCGACGCCCAAGCTCAACTTCGCGCTCGGATGACGAACGTGCGCGGGCAAACGCTTCCCGTGTTCGGGACCGACCGTTGGCTCAATGTGGTCCGCGACGTCTCGCTTCCCAAAGGCCAATGGAAGCAAGTCGAGACCATGACGTTCGTGACTCCGCGTTCCGATCAAGTCGCGACGTCGGCCACATTTGCATACGAGCTTTCGTTCGGACGCGCCAATCGACCGGTCGAGTCGCTGGTGCAGCCAACGATCATGTTGAGGTCAGATGAGTATCTAATCTGCGTCTTCGACCAAAAGCCATCGCGGTTCCGTTTTCTGGATCATTTGGACTGCGTTGTTGGGTTTAGCCCGGTGTCTTGGTCCAAACTGCGTGATTCCTCAATTACCGAGCAACCCTATCATTGCGTCTATTCCCAGCCGAACGATCCAGCGCCGTGGCCCCGATCTGCGCTGACGGCGACGGCGATTGCTTATGCCGTTTGGTCCGATTTTGATCCGAGCACACTGGACGGCGCACAACAACAGGCTTTGATCGATTGGCTACATTGGGGCGGAAACCTAATCATCAATGGACCCGTTGGTTTGGAACGGCTCCAAGGAAGTTTCCTGAAAGATTATTTGCCGGCGGAAGTCGATCAACGACTCGATATTTCCTCGGAAGAGCTGAAACGGTTCTTGAAGCCCTGGTCGGCCTTGCCACCGGAAATTGCCAGCCCGACGCCTGGCTGCCGCCTCAAGCCCCTAGACGACGCGCAGATGTACGACGAATCAAAGTTGCTATGCGTTCGCGCGATCGGTCGCGGTCGGATCGTGGCAACAGGCTTTTCGCTGGACGCAGAATCGCTGCTCAAATGGCCGTGCTTTTCCAATTTTTTCAACGGCGCTTTGTTGGGAAAATTGGGACGCAAAATACATGAACTCGACGAGTACGGAAGTGGACGATTGTATTCCATCCAAAATCAAGGCCAAGTGCCAAGCCGGTTGTGGTATGTCAGCCGTGACTTGCACGGTCGCGTATCGGATTCTCCAGCGCCGTCGAACCAAACTAACAACGAGGGAGAGGTCCTCGCCAGGTTAGAGGATGAATCGCGGCTGGGCTACGCGGCTTGGGATGACTTGAGCCGAGTCCCCAACAGCGCGGGCGCGATCTTGCGGCGGCGGGCGACGATCGCTCCACCTAGTTCACAGTTTATTCTGAAAGTTCTCGCGGGCTACTTGCTGCTCTTGATCCCGATTAACTGGGCCGTGTTTCGATACCTGGGCCGATTGGAGTGGGCCTGGATCGCGGCTCCAGTAATTGCGATCGTCGGCGCGCTGGCCGTGACGCGGTTGGCCGCTTTGGATATTGGGTTTACGCGAGCGAAAGACACTATCGCCGTGTTGGAATTGCACGAAGGGCATTCACGCGGGCATCTGGCCGAGTATTCGGCTTTATATTCTTCGCTGTCGACCAATTTTCGGTTCGAATTTGATCAGAACGACGCACAGATACTGCCCATGCTGCTCGATTCTTCGTCTCTGGACTTCAACAGCCGCTCGTTTCCCGATTCGTCGACCCTGTTGCCGATGAACTATACTCGCGGCCAAAAAACGGCGGTCGAAAATTACCAAATCCGCTCCAATACCGCCGGATTCTTGCATGCCGAGCGAATGGTGGACGCGGGGGGGGCGATTGCCCTTTCGGCGGACGTGACAACTCAAGACGTTTCGATCGACAACGCCAGCAGCTTGTCGCTGCGCAACGCCATCGTGTTTCGAAAAGTTAATCATCAACTCGAAGTCGCGCGGCTGGACCAATTGGACGCGGGAACCAAGTCAGCGCCGCTAAAGTTTACTCTGCTGGCCACGGACATCGACGACGGCTATATCCGGGGATGGCTCACCCAAGCCAATTGGCCGTTTGACCAATCCTATTCGTTCGACTTGTTCAATTCGATTTTCTCGTGGCAGCCTGGCAGCGGCGAGTATCGCTTGATTGCGCTCAGCGAAAAAGAAGTTGCGCCGATGATGTGCCGGCCTGTCCCAACGCGTTCGGTGACTGCGACCATCGTCGCCGTTTCGCTGCGTTCCCAATTGCGGCCGATCGAAAGCGATAGCCCCGAACTGTGGTCGATTTATCAGCCGGGCGAGTACCAAGCCGAAGACTTTCTCGAAATGGAAGAATACGACCCATGAGCATGATTGAGCTGACCCATTTCGGCAAAGACTACGGCGATTTCACGGCGGTCGATAGTCTGGATTTGAAGATCGAGCCAGGTGAGTTATTTGGCTTTATCGGGCCCAACGGAGCCGGCAAGAGCACGTCGATTCGATTCTTGGCGACGCTCTTGCGGCCGACGCGCGGCGACGGCATGGTCAACGGTTTTAGTGTGACGCGGCAGCCGCTCGACGTCCGGCGCAGCATCGGCTACATGCCCGACGCGTTCGGAGTTTACGACGGCATGAAAGTCTGGGAGTTCCTTGATTTTTTCGCGGTGGCTTACAAGATCGGCAAATCGCAACGCAAACAAGTCATCAACGACGTGCTTGAACTGTTGGACTTGACGCACAAACGCGATTCGTACGTCAACAGCTTGTCACGCGGGATGAAGCAGCGGTTGTGCTTGGCCAAGACGCTCGTGCATGAGCCTCCGGTGCTGATCTTGGACGAACCCACGAGCGGACTGGACCCGCGGGCCCGAATCGAAGTCAAAGCCCTGCTCAAAGAACTTCGGCAGATGGGCAAGACGATTTTGATTTCCAGTCATGTGCTATCTGAGCTGGCCGATTGCTGCACGTCGATCGGAATTATTGAACGCGGAAAGCTGTTGATGCACGGCCCGATTAGCGAGATTTACAGCCACATTCGCAGCCATCCGGTGATTCAAATTCGCGTCAATGCGGGTGCCGATCGCGCACTGAGCATTGTGCGCAGCCAACTCAACATTCGGGATGCTTGGCAAGACGGCAACGTTATCACGGTAGAATTCAGTTCTGCGGACGATGATCCAGGAGTCTTGTTGCGCAAGCTAATCGAAGGCGGCATCGAAGTACGCAGCTACAGTGAAAAAGAACCGACTCTTGAAGATGTCTTTATGACCGTCACGAAAGGATTAGTGGCCTAAGTCCTCGCGCGAATAAACTTGAGCTGGTTCACTCACCTGAATCCGGGCGGCACGTCAGAATCTGGGTGGCACGCCCTGAGTCTTCGAAGGGCGCGGTATCGCAATCTTGTGTGCCACTGGCTCTGCCAGTGCGGAAGCGGCAGTGCAGCCAACACGTCAGAAGGGACGAATGGCAATCTTGTGTGCCACTGGCTCTGCCAGTGCGGAAGCCTGAAGACATGCGAAATGCTGATCAGGGGTTGCTACAATTGGCGAAATGACTGGACAAAACGAGCGCAAAAAACAAGTTAAGCATTATCACGAGCCGGGTGATTTTCACGAGTTAACGTTTTCGTGTTACGGTCGAATGGCGCTATTAGTGAACGATGATTGGCGACGGCGGTTGTCACGATACGTCGATGAGGCATGCGCGGAGCATTCGTTCCAACTCGTCGCGTTTGTGTACATGCCGGAACACGTCCATCTGCTGGTTTATCCGACGTTGCCGAAGCCCGAAATCGGTCATTTCCTGGCTCGGTTGAAGCAACCATTCTCGAAGGAGATCAAGCAGATTCTCGTTGAGGCCAAGAACAATTTGTTGCAACGATTGACGATCAGCGAACGACCAGGAAAGTTTTGCTTTCGATACTGGCAAGAGGGTCCGGGCTACGATCGCAATCTCTACACTCCCAAGGCACTCGAAGGGTCCGTCAATTATTTCCATGATAATCCTGTGGAACGCAAACTTTGCTCGAAGGCCATTGATTGGAAATGGTCGAGTGCTCGATACTATTTGCTAGAACCGCCGAAGCAACAGTTTGACGACCTTCCACACGTCCATGGCCTTCCGCCAGGAGCCTTGGACCGAGGCCAATCGCGATAAGAATTGTGTTTTTGGTATCACCGATGAGTCGGCACTGGCGGCGCTAGTGGCAAACAAAATTATCATTAATCGCCGCTGAGATATTCACAGTTCTGCTACTTCAGCACTGGCAGAGCCAGTGGCACACAAAACCAACTCAAGCGACACCGGACGGAGCGCGCTGACTTAGTACGATCCCGAATCAATAACCTCGTGGCCGTTGATGGTTCCCATGGCGCGCCATAAATTGAGGTCGATTTCGCCGCGCAGTGCCTTGATCGAGCCGTCGAGGAAGCTGGCGTTGACCATATTGCCGGGATGGTAGCTGCGGGCTGTGATCGCGGCATAGGTCGGCTGTGTCGCGCTGCGACCTTCCTGTTGAGAATTGTAATCGATGTCATATAACTTGCCGCCGAAGTTATAAGCGACTTTGGTGTTGGGTCTGAACACGGTCGTCACACCGGAGTGATGCACGCGGCCATCGGGCCATTCGGTATGCCCGGTATTATCGTTCAGGCTCGGACCCAGTTTGCGTTGTGCCGCCATGCCGTCGAATGCGTTTGAATTGTTCGGAACCACCGGTCCTGGATCGATCGTGTTGCGAATATAGCTAGTGAACGTTTTGACTTCGGCCGCGCACAACGTATGGCTAAAACCATCCGGCACAGCCTGAACTCGGCTATTGACGTAGAACGGACCGTCCGGCTGTACAACGCTTGTCGGATCGTACACCAACCAAGAGCCCATGTTGAATCCGTAGTTTTGCGGATACACAAAGGGGACACCGACGTTGAGGCGGACCGTGTCGTTGGCTTCGCTGGCGCATTGGTAAAGGGCGACTCGCGTTTGTGGCACCTTGGTCGCGAGTTGTGCATCCCAAGCGATCTGGAGGTTGACCATGTCATAGGCATTTCCGCCCTCGATGTAGGGTAACAAGCGACCGTGAATCGACCAGGAACCATTGTTCCCTGCCAACACGGTTCCGGGCGTGATTTTAAAACTCGACGGAAAGTGCTCGAA
>JANMEB010000310.1:0-2752 GCA_031376585.1 Planctomycetota bacterium
AATCCACCCGCCGGGCGCGTTAAACTAACACCATCCAGACGCCGTGCTGCAATGCATCCGCAAACCGCACCGCAGCGAAGCGTCTCAGTTCAACGCACAAACTAACCGCCTGACTACAACCGGTTAGTTTGCTATTCGTTCGCATTCAATGACGTGATCTATGTCCGGAGCCAACACAATGTTGCTGACGTTTGCCGGATTCAGCGGCATTGCGACCCTGACGTTTTTGTTTTCGTTCTATCCTCGCTGCTACATTCGTGTGTTCGTGCCACGTGAAGACTTGCGTTCAGCAATTCGGGCCGTACTGCATGATCCCCAGTTCGCTGTCGGTATGCGCCTCATGGCAGCCTTGCAGCTTGGAATGGGAGTCATCTTCGGCATTATCGGTCTTTACATGCTGTTTGGCTGAATCACCAGTCGATTGGTGTTCGCGGTGAAGCTCGACTAATTCACGCAGATGATTCGCAAAACTCCAGCCGCATCGAGCAGGGACACTCAACTGAACGCGGTCGACGAGATTTGATCAGCGAACTCTTCCTCAAATGTTTCGGATTATGGAACATCGCTCGATACGTGATTTTTGATGTCCGATGGCGAATCGCGATGACACTGAACTTGCCATGTGAATTGCCGTTTCGTACCCTGACAAATGCAGTGCGTTTCACCCTGAGATGATCGAGTGGCAAAATCCCAATGCTGCAGAATCGCAATGAAACGCAAATGCGAACCATCGCATGCAGCAGAGTTGCGGTTGTTCGGTTTTTGACATTGGAAACTCTTCTCCCGCAACCTGCTGATGCGGGTCGTTCGCCTCAAACCAAGTGCGGACAGCACGATTGCAACCTACACGAGCAATACGATGCCGACATATCAGATTCCCGAGAAACCTGGGCACTGTCGCGTCATAACGGCGAGGGCAGGTAATCCTCTTGTCACGAATAATCAAACTGGCACTAGTAAGGTGTTGATCCCATGCAAGACGCTAGAACAGGCCAAAGAAATCTGCGAACGTATCAATTCCGGAAATCACAATGGAACGATAAACGCATGAGTAGTCCAGCTGTGCGGTCGTCTTGCGTGCATAAATGACGAGAGACCGTTTGGATCGAAAACCAAGTCGCTGCTCGATGCGACACGGATGATGATCGGATACAATAAATCGCCGTCGGATACTGCTGACAATCGAATTTTTTTGTCTAGTTTTAAAGTATAAATAAGTGATAAAGGTGTCAGGACTCTTTTCACGCACACGAAACGTTTCGCGTGACAATCGCCGGACAAGAGAGTTCAAAAAATGACATTTGCGGGCAAATCAAAAAAACCACAGGCCAATGCAACGTCAAACGCAGCGTGTATTTCTTATTTCGATTGCCTCACAGTGCGGCAAGGTGCGTGCTCAAGAGAACTGCTCGCAACGTGCCTCAAGCCTGAAACCTCAAGCCTGTGGCCTCTCGCCTCACCCCTACATCGTCGTGTTGGTCATGGTTGGGATGTGGATCAGCGAGTTGTTGCCGTCCCAGATGTGGACGAGATTTCGGCCTAACTCTTTGGATCGGTAAAGTGCTTTGTCGGCACGATCCATGAGCGATTCCTTGGTATCGTCCTCCGGCAAAACGATCGCTACACCTACGCTAATCGTGATGCTGGTTAGCGACGCGTCGTCGCCGATATCAAAGCTCGTCCGCGCGATGAGGCTGCGAAGTCGAGTGGCCATTTGCTGATATTCCAATTCGGTCGTGCCACGCAATAGCATCGCAAATTCGTCGCCACCCAAGCGGCAGACTACATCTTCGCCGCGCACGAACTGGCGCAGGACTTCGCCGATGCGTTGAATGACGATATCGCCTGCGGCATGTCCGTGGGCGTCGTTGATGCGTTTGAAGTGATCGATGTCCGCAACCAACAACCCAAACCGTTCTTGGCGCGACTTGTAGCTGGAATAAAAAAAGCCAAAATATTCATCGAATGCGCGGCGATTGCCCAGACCGGATAGCTTGTCGATCCGTGCTTCGCTGCGAGTTGTGTCAAGTTCTCGGGCCCGTTGATGCAACTCGAATTGCGTGATCGTCAAGTCATTTTCCAGACGGCGATTCGAGTGGACCATGGCGTGAATTTCTTCGACCAATAGTTCTTGAACGGCATTCAAGTCGCCGTCGACTTGGATTTCGGTGACCGATTGTTGTACTGTGGCGAGAACGTCGTTATGCGTATCGACGTCGGCGTTGAGCTGTTCGGTGCTTTTTAGAATCTGCATCAAACATTTGAGCAGCCGCGATTTTTCGCGCTTCATACGCCACGGCTCGTAATACAGTGCGAAGCTCGATCCCAAGACGAATCCGCAGATCAAGCCAACGACAACCGTACCGACCGACCATATTACGGCCGACATCGGCAAGCCGAACATCGCGATCACGTTAATTACGGGCAACAAATTCATGATGCTTCAATTTTGATCTGATATAGGATACAGAAAAATAGCTTGGCGATTGGCGACAATGGGGAATTTTTATGATTTTTACGACGATGGACAAGGCCGATCGAATTAATTGTCTGAAACGTTTTGATAATCGTGGCGCCAACGTCAGCGTTTCGAAGGGAGGTAGCCCCCAATCTAGTCTGAATCCGCTGCGGCTGACGCAAGTTAACGTCAGGTCCCTGCGGTTTCGGTTTTGGTTCTACGCCTCTAGCTCGCCTCCTCTTTCCTTTTCGGTGCCCAACGTGTTGCAGAGCAATTCAAACTGCTCGCGATAAG
>JANMEB010000359.1:0-1622 GCA_031376585.1 Planctomycetota bacterium
ATCGATCAAGCGTTCGGACAGACCAGGGACGCGGACTTCAACCGATACATTCCAAAGTCGGCGGTCGCGGCGGCGGTCGCGTTTCCCAGCGAGATTGGAACGAATCCGAAAGCCGAGCTTTTTCCGCGCGAGATTGTGACCGCTTGGGGGCAAGAAAATTTAGGCGTTGATCCGATGTCGATTGCGTCCGTCGTCATGTTGCTCGATCAACCGAGCAAAGCGGAACCGCTGCACTGGGGATGCATCATTCGATTTGCGGAAGCGACAGAAATTGAGCCTTCTGATGGGGAGCAGTTTACTTTTAAAGGCAAACCGGCCTTTCGTTTGCAAGGAATGAACGAGTTCATTTTTGTCGCGGCGGACGACCAAACGATATTGCTTGGTCCGGAAGTATATCTGCCACAAATGCTCGGCGCGGAAAAAACCGAAAATGATTTGACTCGGATGATTGCCAAAGAAGCGTCGCCGATGCACATCGTCGTGCTGCTCGACGTTAAAGCGATTCGGCCGTTCCTAAGTGAAATCATCGGCGAACTGGCCGAACAAGTGCCGCCACCATTGATGGGATTGTCCGAGCTTCACGAGTCCATCGACTCGCTTTCATTATTGGTTGAAGTCGATCCCGAGTCGCCATTGACGATTAAAATCAATACGCCAGACGCCGACAGCGCCAAACGAGTCGACGCCACGATTCAAGACGGATTGGAGTTCGCGGTACAGATGTTTTCCGGACAAATGGCCTCGCAAATGAACCCAGATGATCCCATCCAAGCAGCCACGATGCAGTATTTGGAGCGGATCGGCAAACATTTTCAGGAGCTTGCAAAACCCGCACTTGCCGGTAAAACGCTCGAATATCGAATTCAATCCGGCCCCGCAACCATCGGCGTACTGGTCAGTCTGTTATTGCCCGCTGTGCAAAGCGTCCGACAAGCGGCCCGTAGAACCGACACGATGAACCGGGTTCGCCAGTTGATGCTTGCCATGTTGAATTACGAAAGTACGTTCGAAAGACTTCCCGCCGATATTTGCGACAAGGATGGGAGGCCGCTTCTCAGTTGGCGCGTAGCCGTTTTACCATTCATGGACCACGCAGATCTTTACGAAAAATTTCACTTGGATGAGCCGTGGGATAGCGAGCACAATCGACCTTTGCTGGACCAAATGCCCGAAGATTTGAAATCGGCCAGCATTCCACTGCCTCCTGGTCATTGCAACCTTTTGGGAGTTTCAGGACCGGCGTCGGTTTTTTGCGGCAAGACTCTCAATTTGCGAGAAATTTTGGACGGTTTGAGTAACACAGTTGCAATAGTTGAAGTCGAAGCGGATCGTAGCGTGCCTTGGACACAGCCGACGGATTGGGTATTCGATCTCGATGACCCGTTAGAAGGCATTGGCAAGTTTCGCCCCGCCGGTTTCATCGTGGGTTTCCTCGACGGCTCCGTAAGGAACGTCGACAGATCTATCGACGTCGAAACTTGGAAAGCACTGCTCACAATCGCCGGCCGCGAAGTCATCCGCGATTTCCGCTGATCCGATCCGTCACGCTTCACTTGCGTAAACCGAAGAAGCTATGTTTTTCAAAAGCGGCTATCGCCTTTTGTTCGGTCGTGTGAACGTGG
>JANMEB010000374.1:0-6877 GCA_031376585.1 Planctomycetota bacterium
GGCCAATCCATTACGTCGCGATTGGTTTCGGCCTGGTCGCGCTGCTCTGGATTTGCAGTAAAATCTTTCTTTGAGGCTAGCGGCAAGCGTAGACTTTCCATGCGGTCGGCCGCCAGGCGCTTGCCCAGGGTATCCGGGGGAACCGGACGCCGGTGCGCTCCGCCGGAAAACGGTTTGCTAATCTCTCGCACCAAATCTGTTCTTTCCAAGGAGTCTCCATGAATCGTTGGCAAATTTTTGTTCTGGCGTGCATCGCACCGATGGCTTTGGCAAACGTCGCCATTGTCGCTCAAGATAAATCGAAATCGGATGCCTCGTCCGGGCAAGTTGACAAAGCCAAAACGGGCAAACCAGAACCCGCCGCCGACGCAAAGCCACTTGATCCGATAAAGTTCTCGGTTGCCGATGGGCAACTGGAATTTTCCGCTCCGGGCGATTGGAAAAAAGTCGAGCCAGCTTCTACGATGATTGACGCTGAATTCTCGATCGAGCCGATCGAAGGCGATGCTAAGTCTTGTCGGCTCACGGTGATGGGCGCAGGTGGCACGATCAAAGCCAACATCGACCGCTGGATCGGCCAAGTCCAACAGCCGGATGGCAGCGCGACAAAAGATAAAGCAGCCATTACAAAAAAAGAAATTGCCGGCATGACAATCCACCTGGTCGACGTCACCGGAACGTACTTGGATCAGCGCGGCCCGCAAGCTCCCAAGGTCGAATTAAAAGACTATCGATTGCTTGCGGCAATACTTGAGACCGATGCGGACGGCAGTTATTTCGTGAAACTTTACGGCCCAGTCAAAACGATCGCCAAACACAGAGACGCTTTCGTGAAAATGGTGGAAGAGGCCAATCTAGTCGAAAAATAAGTCCCTGAATTTCCGCAGACAACGGAGCGTTGATTCTGACGCTAACAACCCATGAAGGATTGTCGAGATGCGCGCGCAGTTAAAAAGTCAAAGTGGATTAGCCGTAAAAGCGATTCTCGTCGCAATTGTTTATCTGTTTCCGTTGGCGAGTGAAGCGTGTCAGCCCTCTGATTCGTCTCCTGCTCCTGCCGCACGTGCCGACCATCCATGGTGTGTCTATCCAGGCGGTGAAGGGCTGGGCAATGGCCGCCATGTCGTTTTGATTTCCGGCGACGAGGAGTATCGCTCAGAAGAAGCCCTTCCGATGCTAGGGAAAATTTTGTCGCAACGTCACGGTTTCAAATGTACCGTGCTGTTTGCCATCAACCCGGCCGATGGGACGATTAATCCAAAGGAGCAAAACAACATTCCCGGGATGGAGGCCATCGCCTCGGCGGACTTGATCGTGATGGCTTTGCGATTTCGCTGTTTGCCGGACGAACAAATGAAGTTCTTCGCGGATTACCTGGAGGCTGGAAAACCGATCATCGCTTTGCGAACGTCAACACATGCTTTTAATTATCCAGCCGAAAGCAAAAGCCCGTTCGCTCATTTCGGGCAAGATGGCGGAAAATGGCCGGGCGGATTCGGCAAGCATGTACTGGGCGAAACCTGGGTCTCGCACCACGGCCATCACAAAGTCGAGAGCACGCGCGGCGTTGTCAATCGAGAATTTGGCGAACACCCAATATTGCGTGGCGTCGAGGATGTTTGGGGTCCGACGGATGTTTATGGCATCAACCATTTGCCCGACAATGCGGACGTTCTGCTTCAGGGCCAAGTCCTGCAAGGAATGCAGCCTAGCGACGCTCCCGTCGATGGCGAAAAAAACCAACCGATGATGCCGCTGGCTTGGGTTCGCGATTTTGAAGCTGAATCGGGCAAGTCCTCGCGAATTTTCTGCACGACGATGGGCGCTTCTCAAGATTTTTCAAACGAAGGCTTGCGGCGATTGGTTGTGAACGCATGTTTCTGGTGCTTGGGAATGGAAAGCCAAATTCCCGCGCGAAGCGATGTAGTGATTGTCGGCGATTATAACCCCACGGCGTATGGATTCGACGCGTTCCAAATAGGAAAACGACCGGCCGATTATGCCTTGCCGAGTAAAGGTATTGGTCAATCGGATGTTGCGCGACTCGCCGAGAATTTCGTAGATGCACGTCTTGGCCCGCCTAGAACTTTGGATTCGCATTTTCCATTCGAGCCGCCACAAACCGCAGCGCAGTGGCGCGAGCGCGCGGCAATCGTACGCGAACGGATCGCTGTGGCGCTGGGCCTTTATCCGTTTCCCACGCGGACGCCGCTCAACGCCACGATCCACGGTCGGCAAGAGTTTGATGACTACTCGATTGAAAAAGTATACTTCGAGAGTTTGCCTGGCTTTTGTGTCACTGGAAGTTTGTACCGTCCACTACATAGCAAAGCGCCCTGTCCAGCGGTTCTTTCGCCGCATGGGCATTGGAACAACGGTCGTTTTTACGACGCGGGTTCCGAGGCTGCCGCCAAAGAGCTCGCTTCTGGCGCGGAGACCGATCTTGAAACGGCTCGCGTTCCACTGCAAGCCCGCTGCGTTCATTTGGCTCGCATGGGTTGCGTAGTTTTCTTTTACGACATGATTGGCTACGCGGATAACACGCAGATCAGTCAAGAACTCGCTCACGGTTTTGCGGTTCAACGGCCAGAAATGAATAGCGAGAAGGCCTGGGGTTTGTTCAGCCCGCAAGCAGAGTCGCATTTGCAATCGGTGATGGGCTTGCAAACTTGGAACTCAATTCGGTCGCTCGATTTCTTGGAAAGTCTCCCCGATGTCGATCGCTCGCGGATCGCAGTCACCGGAGCAAGTGGCGGTGGGACGCAAACAATGATTTTGGGTGCACTCGACCAACGGCCGTGCGCCATTTTTCCAGCGGTCATGGTCTCGACGGCAATGCAAGGCGGATGCACTTGTGAGAATGCATCGCTTTTGCGGATCGGCACCGGCAACGTCGAATTTGCAGCGCTATTTGCGCCCAAACCGCAGGGGCTTTCCGCCGCCAACGACTGGACCAAGGACATGTCGCGCGACGGCTTTCCGCAGTTGCAATCTTTGTACCGGTTACTGGGCAAGCCGGAAAACATTCGGCTTTGCGATCACACAGAATTCGGCCACAACTACAACGCCGTTTCTCGCAAGGCAATGTACGAGCTATTCAACGACGCGCTCCAATTAAACGCCGACACCCACGAGCGACCATTCATTCGCCAAACGCCAGAACAACTTTCGGTTTGGGACCAGGTGCATCCCAAGCCAGCCGGCGGTGATGATTTCGAGCGGAATTTGTTGCAACATCTTCATGCCGATAGCCTAGCCCAGTTAACTGCACTTGTCGCCCAAAAGGACTTTGATTCCAACCACATCAACGCATTCATTGCGCCCGCGCACTACGCCATGTTCGGACGAAAACTTGAAAATGAGCCGATTCATTGGGTCACGACAAAAAGCAAATTAGTCCTTGGCGTATCTGTGGAAATTGGAAAGTTTATCAACGCCGCCCGAAAAGAAAATATTACCGCTATTGAGGCAAAGCCACCGGCTAAAGATTGGAATGGTCGAAATGTCATTTGGCTTAGTACCAATGGCCAATCCAGTTTTTGGGAGAAGGATGACACGCTGACTGCCGATGTTCGGCGATTGGTTGACGCGGGTTTCCGAGTCGTAGGAGTCGATTGTTTTTTGAATGATCGACATGGCAATGAGGCAAGTTTAGTAAGTAACGGCCGCGAAGCGTCTGGCTACACTTTTGGATACAATGATTCGACATTCATCCGTCGAGTCCACGACGTTCTAAGCGTGATTTCGGCAGTTGCGGCTAGCGGCGAGCCGAAAATTGACTTGATTGCGGTGGATGGACTTGGTCAAGTCGCAGTTGCGGCACGAGCGCTCGCCGGACCTGCAGTTTCTTCTGCGACGATCGACACCAAGGGATTTCGGTTCGCGAGTATCACCAACTTGCGCGACGTAAATTTTTTACCTGGGGGAGCCAATTACGGCGACCTTCCTATGATGATTGCCATGGCCGCACCTGGACCGCTATGGCTGCGAGGTGAACCGGCCGAGACCGGCTGGATCGATCGCTTGTACGAAGTCGAAAATGCAGAGCATCGGCTGCACCGCGCGACCGAGGCGGACGATCCGATCGATTGGTTGATCAACGATTCTGGTCGTGACCGCTAACCAGCGTGGCGTTTTATGATTTGGATTTTGACCGTCGCGATCGGGTCGCTGTTTGTTGTTCAGTGGTGGCTCGTCCGCGGCTTCGAAAAATTCATGCGCAGGAAAGAGCCAGAAAAGACGAACGACTCGTTTCGTCCAGCAGTCGCCGTGATTCTATGTGCCCGCGGTGCCGATCCGTTTCTGGAATCGTGTTTGGCAGCTTTGTCGCAACAAGATTGGCCCGACTATCGCGTCTACTTCGTCACCGACGATCTGCGCGATCCCGCAGTAAGCGTTTTCGAAAATTTTCTCCAAGCCGCTGATTCGGATCGCTTTGAGCTTCGAGTGACAGCGGCGCACAACGTCGGAAGAAGTCTTAAATGCAATTCGCTTTTTGAAGTTTGCTCTAGTCTCGATCCTCGATTCGATGTCGTGGCCTTGATCGATTCGGACGTCGTACCTGGTGCTCAGTGGATCACTCGACTCGTCGCACCACTAGCCAACGATTCCACGGCGGCAAGCTGCGGAATGCGATGGTTCGAACCGAATTCCAATCAGCTAGGCAGTCAGATTCGAGCGATTTGGAATGCGGCGGCGATTGTGCAAATGAATGCTTATGCGATCGCGTGGGGCGGATCCTTGGCGATCAAACGCCGTGCCTTGGAAATGTGCGGAGTGCTGGATGCGTGGCAAACGGCCTTGTTTGACGATGTACTCGTCGGCCCAATGTTGGCACGCCACGGTCTCAACACGCGAACGTGCGACGATTTGATTCTCGTCAATCGCGAAGAAATCAACTTGGCCAATGCCGCACGCTGGATCAAGCGTCAACTGCTGGACGCAAGGCTCTATCATCCGCGCTGGTCGTTTGTTTTCTTTCATGCGATCGGAGTCAGTGGGCTGGCTGTTTCGCTTCTAGTGTTTGGATTGATCAGTTTGTTCTTCGGAAAGATGTTCACAGCCGCCGTTTGCTTCGCGGGTCTTGCGGTTATCCAATTATCGAACCGCTGGCTTTTGACTCGCATCGAGCAGGCAGTAAATTATGCTTTACGCGAACACGCCGAAAATCCTTTAACCCGTCCGAAACAGTCGTGGGTGGCAAATTTGATTGTGGTCTCCCTGACGCAAGTCGTGCACTTGGCGGCGGCATTTTCAGCGCAACTGGCGCGCTCCGTCCGGTGGCGAGGGGTCCAATACGATATTCGAGGCCCGCACCAAATACGGATGAGACAATATGTGCCCATGAAAGAAATCCAAAGCTCCGCCGCAACCTCAAACGAGAATTCACTCGACTCGATTGTTTAGATGTGAGGCTTGAGGCCAAACAAGCTACTGACGCGAGTCGGTAGTACTGACACAACAGGCTAAAGGCTGCTTCCACAATCGGGCTTAAGTTGCAGCTTGGCGGGCGCACTCATTTTGGGACGTTGAGCGTGAACGGTGCAATCGGCTTGGAATCGTCGGCCACTCCGAGAAGCTTTCCAAACCAATGTGAAGACACTTCTCGCGATCGATTCGGGCAAACGTCGACTGAGTTGAGTTGTAATAAATGCTTGGCCATTGGAAGAATTCCACGTGCCATGCTCCAGTTCCCGGAAACATTGCGCGAAAGCGTCCATTGTCCTCCGCCCGGTCCGTGAATATCAACCGCTGCGCAAAGCTCGCCATTTTCCGACTGTTCGTCGACGGCCACCAGGCGAGTTAGCGAACGTAAACCGGACTCGACTTCAATCGCTGGATGAGCGGCATGCGGCCGGGACTTGCCCCATTGGTCGCTTGCGCCGAATTCCAAGAACCGGTGAATCATTGCTTGGTCGATCGCGGGACAAGGCAAGTGCCCCGCAAATTTCGTCAGATTCGCCCGATCGAAGTCCGGGTCGCTCCGATCATAGTCGTGATAGATTTTGGTGTTTTCGAAAAAGGATCGTGCAAACTCAGATTCGTGGCCGTCCGCGCTCGATTGCGGGCCAGCGTATTCGACGCCGCAGGAATTGAAGTATTCATAACAACTGTCGACAACCAATCGCGGGGTCGTTCGGACGTCGGGTGTCAGATGAAATGTGTATCCGTGTGCGGCTCGATTGGCAATCACGCTGCAAATCACTTGCGATACCCAATCGACCGGGACTAGGTTGCGAGGTTCATCACCTTGCAGCGGCAATTGAATCGGCGTGTAGATTGCTCCTCGTGCATTGCGCTGTTGTTGCGGCACCAACATCGCGAGCAACCGTAGATACAGGAACAAACCATGATAACTAGTCGTCGCACCGCTTCGGCTGTCGCCTACGACAACGGACGGGCGGTAAATCGTGACCGAGCCCGCAGAACAATGGTCGCGAACGTAACTTTCCGCAACGAATTTTGAATGTTCGTAATCGTTGCGAAACGATTGACCCATATCAAGTTCATCTTCCAGGACTCGATCGGTTCGTTGACCGCAAGCATATGCCGTGGACAAGTAGTGAAACTGGCGGACCGAAAATTGCTCGCACAGGGCGACGACGTTTTTTGTGCCGTCAACATTCGTCAGCCAGGGTTCGGATTGACGATCGCCAAAAAAATCTAATACGGCAGCCGAGTGAACAATGCGGTCGCACGAACTTCGCACCCAAGCAAAATCCTCGTTGCTCAAACCGATCCGCTTTTTGCGAATGTCACCGGTTAGCACTACGGGGCGAGGCAAGGTTCGACCAGCTTCTCGTTCCCAATGCTGCATAACAGCTTCGATCCGCTGCGGCGCAGTTGACTTGCGATCTGGTCGAATCACAACGGCCAC
>JANMEB010000376.1:0-1053 GCA_031376585.1 Planctomycetota bacterium
GGTTCGACCAAATCAACCGCTGACATTGGCGGCCGTCGAAGCCATGGCGTTGGCAGCCCACCCGGCGATAGGCGAGGCCGCCGCAAGGGTCCAAGCCGCGCAAGGGCGATGGCTTCAATCTGGACTGCCATTTAATCCAGAGATCGGATACTCCGGACAACAATTGGGAAGTGGCGGCCAAGCGGAACAGCAAGGAATCGTCCTTGCGAAAAAATTTGTGCGCGGCGGAAAATTGGAACTGAACCGGGCCGTCGAATGCGAAGAGATGCATCTGCGCAATGCAAAGTTGGCTCGGCAACAACAGCGAATCATTACCGACGTTCGAATTGCCTTTTATCAAGTTCTGGCGGCTGGACGACGGTTGGAATTAGCGCGCCAATTGAATGATATAAACTCGCAGGCGTTGAAAGCCGCAGAGTCGTTGGCCGGCGCGAAAGAGGGGAGCAGGGTCGATGTGCTCCAAGCCCAAATCGAATTGGAGACCGTAGTCGCCGCGCTGCATCAAGCCGAATTTGAGTTCACCAGTGCCTGGCGACGACTTGCAACTTTAGTCGGTCAGCCCAATTGGGAAATTCAACCACTCGATGGGTCCCTCGAATCTCGCGACGACCCGCTTACGTTTGACCAAGCATGGCACGCGCTAGAGGCGGAAAGTCCCGAGATCTTGCTCGCTCAAATCGCCGTCGAAAAGGCGTGTCGACAATTGCGGCGGCAACAGGTCGAATCGGTTCCGGACTTGACCGTAGAAGCGGTATTACAACACGACAACGGCACCGGCGGAATGGACGGCAACCTGAAAGTCATGTTCCCGCTACGAACTGTCAATCGCAACCAGGGAGGAATTCAAGAAGCATCCGCCCAAGTGACGGCGGCACGCCAAGCGCTCGATCGAAAACGATTGGAATTGAGAACGAATCTCGCTGAAATTTTCGCGATTTATGAGACAGCGCTGGATCAAGCAAGTCACTACAGCGAGACGATTTTGCCAAAAGCCTCCGAAAACCTGGACTTGGTACGCCGTGGCTATGAAGCGGGCGAATTCAGCTATATCGA
>JANMEB010000380.1:0-12487 GCA_031376585.1 Planctomycetota bacterium
CCACGTTAACGGCTTGCAAGCACCACGCTTACCGAATACTTTGTCGATCACTTTGCCGCGCATTTCAGGAAACGAATTACTGAACCGAATTCCAGAACTTTCTGCATCCACGGGATCGGCCTGCCATAGCGGTACGGATGATGTTTCGCCTACGCTGCACGCGATTGGCATGACGGCCGAACAAGCCCGAGGAACCCTACGCCTCAGCATCGGTTGGTACACGTCCGGTGAAGAAATTGAACGAGCCGCCGAGCTAATCATCGGTGCTTGGGAATCAATGCAATAGTGCTTGATTTTTAGGCTGCCATTGAAAAATGGCACACCAGCGTGGAGCCAAAAATTGGCCAAGCAGCACGAGGCCATTTATAGACCGCCGTTGGCCGACAAAGCTATTCAACCATGGATGCCGGATCGCCCGGTCGCGTTGGTTTGAGTCCGTCATAGTCATCGACATTAGAAAATTCTCGATCGACTTTGTAATCGGAACCGGGACGGATCCAAATTTCGCCGTTCAGTCCTTCTTGTTCTGTGTTCGCGTCATGATGACGGACCATTTCCAGAATCGCCAAGAAGACGCCGATCATGGTCGACTTGTGCATGGACTCTTCGAAAAGTTCCGAAAATGCGACTTTGCCGCGAGCAATAATAATCGAATGAATTCTCGCCATGTGGACTTGGATTGGCGTTTCGTCATAGTAAATATTTTCCGCTCGCTGCGGAGCGTTATCTCGCAGCAATCGCCCAAAGGCACTTACTAAATCCCAAAGCTCGACTTCTTTGATTGGCTGATCCGACAATTCAATCTTGCGTTCCGGAGAATCATCCGCGACGCGAGAGAATCTTTGTTGCCATAGACGCTGTTGTTCGTCGAGTAAACTAGCGGCATCCTTGAACTGTTTGTAAAGCAACAATCGCTTAACCAAATCCTCACGCGGATCGATCGTCGACTCCGAATCGATTGCGTTTTCGGTGGGCAAAATCGATCGGGATTTGTACTCAACCAAAAGGCTGGCCACGTCAATAAAATCCCCTACGTCGTCAACGCTCAGTTCCTTCAGCGCTTCGAGTGAATCCAAATACTGTTGAGTGATCCGCGCGATCGCGACATTCTGTACGTCGACTTCGTGCTTGCGGACCAAGTACAACAAGAGGTCCATGGGACCGCGAAAAATGTCCAAATCAACACTAAAACTTGGCAAAAGTCGAATCCTCGGCGTTATCGTTCGAAATCAACACATCCTCTACTAGCGTAACCAATAGCGACGAACTCGCCGCGCGTGAATCCGCCGTTAACCAGTTTTGACGACAAGAACCCAAGCAATTATGCATGAAACGCTGTATTCACCGCGCGCTCGAACCACGACTAACGCAGACATTTAGCGAATGTTCCGTTTTGTCACAATGTAAACAGCGAGAAAGCCGCAAAATCGCTGATTTCCGCAGGACCAAGCCGTCGTCAGCAGCGTTTTACTAATCATTCAGGTTAGGACAGCTTTGCTATATTTCGCAAGCGATTCAAAGTCCCAAATTGTTCCATTTTACTTGCTCATGATAGCAGTTCTAGCCGATACGTTTTACTGTTTGACCCACTTCGGTTAGCGGTAGGTGCCACCCCAATCGTGGCTTGCCAAGGGTTATAACGTCCTTGGCAACATGTCCGACGATTCGAAGTCCGGGTTGAGCGCATTGAGTCAAGCAGAACGAAGACTCGACAACATTTTCTGGATCGCCCAACCATAGATAGGCGAGCCGATCCAGGGTTGCGATCGATTTCGCCATGGTCGCAAAAACATTGTCCGTAGAAATGTTGATCGAGAAGTCAGTGAACTTGAACGATGCGTTTTGATCCGGCACGATCGCTGGACCCAAACGGTGACGGTGGCAACCCAATCGCCAACCAAGCCTTAGTCCGTTGAGTACTATTACAAAAGTGCAAACGCCGCTGCAGCTTGGAGATTTGATGAGTTGCCCATTGCAGCAAAATCGTGTTGAACTTGATAATTTATGTAAAGTCCGAAGTTACGTTTCAGATACGTTGTGCCAACAAAACGATTTCGAATTAGGAGTGTTCAGGATCACAGAGCGAGTGCTGATGCGACACCAACAGCCGTGCGGCATCTTATTTTGCTTACACGGCCCCCGCAGTGTCAAACTGACCGCAGTCTGGGAAATGGATAATAATTCGGTTTTGTTTTATGGTTCGACCGGTGAACGAGTTCAGAAAACAAAGTTATCGACCGCCCCGGCGCTTGCCGCGTCGGGAGTTTGATGACTCGAAATAAACATGGAGGTCCAAAAATAATGCTTGTACTTTCCCGCAAGGAAAGCCAACAAATTCGATTAGGCGATTCGATCGTCCTCACCATTGTAAGGTTGACGGGAGATCGAGTTCGGCTGGGAATTGAAGCCCCGGATGACGTGGTGATCTTGAGACAAGAGCTGGACGACGCCAAGCCAGCCTCACGACGCCAACAATCCGCAGCTTAGATTTGGCTCACACAATAACTAACGTGTCGACTCGCTCGGCGCACTTGATACCGGGAGGGCGGTTAACAACCAGTTAACCGCCCTTTCCTTTTCTTGATACGGCGATCAACTCAAGTTCCCTCTCCCCTTGGCAGAGAGGATCAGTTGCCGGGAATTTAATTTGATTGATCCGGAAAACTACTCGTTTTTCGCCTTCCTTGGCCAAGCATCGTTTGTCCTTATTCTTTCCGCTTTCGAACCTTTGTTCCTGCGTGATCAATTCGAACTTAGCCCACAGTTCTAGTCAGCGCCACGTTCTCAATCAGCGCGACTTCGTCCGGCAACAATTGAAACACCAATGCCGCAAGGTCCTGATGCATGTGCTCAGCGTTGGTTGTACCGGTCAAAGCAATCATGTCAACCTCCAACGCGAACCGGAATATGACTTGACTCACGGTCTTGCGATGCAACTTGGCGATCCGCACCAATTCCGAATGTTTTAACAACTCACGGTTCGCGGTAAGCAGCGAAAAACCTTGGTACGCGATTCCACCAGCGCGACAGAATTCGCGAACTCGGCGGTCCCAGCCGTGAACAGCATAACATCGATTCTGAACGATGCGCGGCTGAACCCTTGCTCCCTTGCACAATAGCTCAAGCTGCTCCAGCGTTACATTGCTAATCCCAAGCAAACGAGTTGTACCTCGATCGTGCATCGCCTCCATTGCCCGCCAAGCGGACCAGTCGTCGGCAGCCAAGCCGTCACGCTTGCTCGGACCGTGCAATAAATAAGCGTCAAGGACTTTCGTCCCGAAATGTCGGCAAGAACTCGCCAGCGATTGTTCGACTTGGGTCTCGATCGGAGCGGCGGCATCGTAAGGCAATCGATAGTCTTGGTTTGAGCGAAAAGTGAATTTTGTTTGCAGAAACAAATCGTCCCGCTTCACAATTCCATACGCAATGGTCGCATCGACTCCATGCCCCACTGCCGCTTCGTCGTAATGCTTCCGCTGATTGGCGGAATCAATCCCTCGAAACCCGGCCCGCAGAGCCATTTCCGTCAAACGAGCCGTGTTCGCTTCCTTCCACGCCGTCCCATAAACCAAGCGCGGCACACGGACATTTTCCACCAGCAAACTGTGATCCATGATCGGAGCCTCGCCACAAAGACGATAGATCACGCGAGCCTAAACCGGCACACGTTCGCCAACATAAAGGATCGAGTTACAGCTCGAACAAATGTGGACGCGGCCCATCGAAAGTTGGTCGAGGACGTGCGGGGTCAAGACTTGGTGACAATTTCCGCACGATTCGAAGTCAACCACAGCCAAGGCTTCTTCCCCTTTGGTCTTGGCGCGGTGCTGATACTCGCGGCGAAGCTCAGCGGGCAGACGTGCTTCGCATTCACTGAGTTCGCCAGTCACCCGACTCAGCTCCGTTTGCAAAATGGCCACTCGATGCTCGACATCGGTGCTCACTTTTGTGGTCTCTTTTTGCGTCGCCATCAACCGCGCGTTGGTGGATTTAATGGCCTCGTTTTGTCGGTCGATCGACTCAAGCGTTTCCAATATCTCGTCCGCGAGCACCGTGTTGGCGAGTTGGTCGGCGGCGATTTGAGTATTCAGCAACGTGAATTCGCGGTTGGAACTACACGCGTTGCGTTTGCCTTTGAAATCCTCCAATTTGGTTTCACGCATTTTGAGTTGCAATTGCTTGTCGGCTGCGATCAGCTTGAGCCGTTTTAGTTCTTGTTGGGCAATTTCCAGATTTTTGGTGGCTTCGGACTCGACGTTGCGGCAAATTTGAACGCGGCGCGGTCCGCCAACCAATTGACTATCCAAATCGGTTTTTTGCCGCAAGATTCGATGCAGCACCTGGAGAATTTCGGGTTTAACTTCCATCGTTGCACCTACGCTAATGTCTATTTACTTCTTCGAAACTTTCCAATGCTGCAATGAGTCGACAAAAAAACCGTCGATCAAAACCGACGGTTTGTTGCGACTGTTTTTGGTTCTACGGCCGCAAGGTCGAGCGAACACGCCCCCGCAGCGATGATTTTATTCCGTGCCCGAGCGTAGAAAGCCTTCCAACTGCAAGCTGCGGACGGGATTCTGCAGCTTGCGAACGGCTTTCGCTTCGATTTGTCGAACGCGTTCACGTGTCACTTTGAAAATGCGACCAACTTCTTCAAGCGTGTAATTATAGCCGTCACCAAGTCCGTAACGCAAACGGATAATCTCCCGTTCGCGAAAAGTCAGCGTTTTCAGAAGCGACTCGATCTTGTCCCGCAAAAACCCGTTTCCAGCTAGGCGGGCGGGATTTTCGGTCGCGCCGTCCTCGACGAAATCGCCGAAACTTGCGTCGTCCCCTTCGCCCAGCGGACGGTCCAGACTGACAGGGTGGCGACCAATATCCATAACTCGACGAACTTCGTCGACATCCATCTCCGCCAAGACCGCGATCTCCTCGTTCGTCGGAGTTCGCTTGGATTCCTGTTGAATTCGTTTTTCGATGTTTCGCAGTTTGGTTAACACATCGATCATGTGAACCGGAATACGGATCGTGCGCGCTTGGTCGGCAATCGCTCGAGTGATTGCTTGGCGAATCCACCAAGTCGCGTAAGTCGAGAATTTGAAGCCGCGGCGATACTCGTATTTGTCGACTGCGCGCATCAGGCCGGTGTTCCCTTCTTGGATCAAATCCAAAAAGCTCAATCCGCGATTGCGATATTTTTTCGCGATCGAGACGACCAGCCTCAAGTTACAACTGGACAGATGCCGTTTGGAGTTTTCGAATTCCTCGTAAAGCTTTCGGCAGCGTTCGCAGCGATTACGCAATCCGCGCGGGCTCTCGCGCGTTTGCAGAATCAGTTGCCTGCGGATCTGCCGCAAGTTATTCCGTTCCGCCGCATCCTCGGTCCCTTGTCCCAATTCGGACAGTCGTTGCTCAATGGCCGTCAAGCGTTGCGAGAACTTTTGCAATTCCTTGAGCAGCGGACTGACGCGGCGTGAGCGCAAGCTCAGTTCTTCCATGAGGAAGACCAGTTTGGCGCGGCGGCGAATCAGTTGTTTGCGCGCGATTTGCTTTTGGCTCTTTGTCGCCGAGCGACTCACCACGACACGAAAGTCGCGCGTTGTTTGCGTTAGCAAGTTGTCGATCGTCTTGAAATGGTGCGGCATACGCGCCGAGATTTGCTCTTTGGTCAGTCGTTCGGTCAATGAGACTTTGATCGTGCGATCAAATGGTAATTCACCGCGATGGACTCGCTTCAACGTCGCGACCGTCGCGCGCAATGCGTATTCGTTGGAGAGTAGCAGACGCCGAAATCGCTTGCGGGCGATTTCGATGCGTTTGGCGAGGGTGATTTCCTCGTCGCGAGTAAGGAGCGGGATTACGGCCATTTGGCTCAGGTACATTCGAATCGGATCGTCGCTCGATTTCGGTAACTTTTCGCTGAAAGTTAGCGTATTGACTTCCGCTTCCGTCGCCACCAATTCTTCAGCCGATGGCCCGTCCTCAAACGACTTTTCCTCGACCGGCGGATTCTCCCGCAACTCGATTCCGTTGCTTTCCAACGCACCGATTAAGTTGTCCAATTTTTCCGGTGTATTGGCCTCATCCGGCAAATAACCGGTGACCTCTCGGTAAGTTAAATATCCTTGTTGTTTGGCTTTGGCGACGAGTTGTTGCAGGTCCAATTCTAAATGATTCACGAGGGTCTCCTCCTACGAATTCCATTTCGTGTCTTGCGGAAGATTTCCCAAGTCTGATGTTGGCGAAGCAGTTTGGGCCGCGATTCCCACGTGGGTCTCGCCGCGCAACTCCATTCGCCTACCATCAACTCGATCAATCTTTACGTTTCAAGGCCGCTACCCGTCCGTGGGTGCGGAAAGGCCTTGCCGCTGACGTTCTCGTTCAATAATTTCGTTGAAAGTTTTGATTTCCTCCTCTTTGCTACGGGCTTGTGACGATTTCGCTCTGTCTTGACGGTTAAACGCAGCGACATTCAAACACTCGAAGGCATAGACCACCGTTTCTAGCCGTTGTCGCACATCGAATTCTGTCTTGTTGTTTTTCTGCGCCGCTTGTTCGTCCAATTCCGCCAACAAACTTTTGAGCTGCGGATCTTCTAGTTGTGTCATTATATTGGCGAAATCGGCTGGTCGGCCGGAATAAAAGCATTCGCAATAGACTTCATAAAGCGATCGTGCCGTTTCGGTCGCAAACTGCCCGGGCGAAATATTTTCCACCGCAAACTTCAATTGCGACTCGTCCTGCAGCAATATTTCCAGCAACTCGCGCTCTTTCGGGTCCAACCCAGTCGAACGCACGGAAGCCGCCTCCATTGATGATTCATTAATGGAACGCGACGACGGCCGACTCCGACCCCGCAAGTCGAGAACGCGCTGCCGCAACGTCTCAATATCGACCTGGAATTGTCGAGCCATGCGTGCCAGCATTTGCTGTTCGCGCAATACATTTGAACTTACCAATGAAATGCTTGGCCGCCGAGCAAACATCTGCAATATATTTTCCAACGCAGCCGACGCTCGATGCGTGTCGCGAGCTACGTCGATTCCGGACAATTCGCACTGAAGCTTGTGATCAAGTGCATCCACCGAGGACGAGATCAGATCGCGAAATTCGCTGGCGCTGTTCCGCTGAAGGAATTCACAGGGATCCATTTCATCGGGCAAAGTCAAAACGCGCACATCGACGTCAGCTTCAAAAAACAGTTCCAGTGTCTCGTTGGCTCGCTTGCGGCCCGCCGCATCACCGTCCAGAACCAAAACGATTCGCTCGACAAATCGCTTCATCAGCCGCAAATGCCGTTGATTGAGAGCCGTTCCCAACACCGCGACGACATTGTCCAAACCGGCTTGCCAAGCAGCGACGACGTCGGTGTAACCTTCGACAACGATAAGTTCCTGCGGACGAGTTACGGCGTCGCGCACGAAATTCAAACCGTACAAGTTATCGCTTTTGGAAAAGATTCGCGTTTCCGGTGAGTTGACGTACTTGGCGGGCTCGCGCTGACCTTGCGACTGTTGCCGCGCGGCGACTTCAGGCAACACGCGACCGCCGAAACCGATCGTGCGACGCTGCAGATCAAGAATTGGAAAAATGATCCGCCCCTTAAATCGATCGTACTGCGAACCGGTTTGGCTTTCGCCCAACACGCCGCACGCTTTAAGAATTTCCGGCGAGTGTGGAGTCGATCGCGCGCGATCCGACAGCCAATTCCATTCATCGGGTGCAAAACCAATCCGGAATTTATCGATGCTTGAACTGGTGACATTGCGTCGCGCCAAATATTCACGAGCTTCAGCGGCTGCATCGGATTTGAGCAAGCACTGATGGTATTGCGTTTGAATCCAATGCATGGCGTCGAACAAAGTCTGCTTGTCGTCGACGCTGCCGGGCTTGGCCGGAGCAGATTCAGTTAGTTGAATTCCAGCTCGCGCGGCCAAAATGCGCAGGGCTTCCATGAAGTCGACGTTGTCTCGCTTCATCACAAAGCTAAACGCGTCGCCGCCTAGATCGCAGACCCAGCATTTCCACGATTGGCGAGTCGGATTGACTTGAAGACTAGGTCGCTGATCATCATGCCAAGGACAATTGGCAACGTACATGCTTCCCTGACGGCGAAGCTGCAAATAGCTGCCGACCAAGTCGACGATATCCGTCGCTTGTCGAACGCGATCCTTAATTTCAAACGCGGGTCCGGACACCGAATCCTCCTGAAGCAACTTCGACGCACCTGTGCAACCCATGCTCTGCGCGCCGAATTTGCGGTGTCAATCGACTGGCCGAGTCGGAACAAGCTTGCGGAAAGCTGCTCGGCGCAATCGTCTCTTCCTTGAGAACATGGGAGTATATGGGCGGCCCGTTTTATTGGTCAACCGCAATCACAACCGTAATGCTATCGCACCCTTATCGATCCAATTCTCGCACAAAGATCGCATCGTAACACACGCCGCCTCGCGGCATGCACTCGTTCTAACACGAACCGCACCGCCAAAAAAGGGAGCCCCAATTTGGGCCGAGAATGCCAGGATGATTTCAAAGAAGGAATTTCCCGCCGTCGGCATGTTCCAGTCAATCAGCCATCCGCATCCAAGAATTTGCATATCAGGCGGCCGACTTCAAATAACCGGCGAAGCGGCTGGCTGGTTAACCAACGTAACGCGTACCAGTTGCTTGGCTAAACCACTTCGATCGTCCCGGCGAAGGCGAATGGGTCGTTGTGACCCAGGTCATCGCTCGCGGCGGCTTCGATGGTCCAAAGGCCGCGCGCGAACGCCTTGAACTTCAGGTCAAATGTAATCACGACGGTTGGTGCGCTTGCCCCATTGGCAGCGATCGTCGTCGTTCGCATGTATACGTTGGCAAGCGGGCTGCGGAGTACGCCGTACGATCCAACTTCCTTGGCAGTTTCGAACTTCCCGGTAATCTGGTTGTACAGACTCATCGAATTGTTCGCCTCGTCAAACCGGATCCAGATCAGCCTACCGTTTTCGTCCCGAAGTCGCAGATCTACCTGTTTGAGCGTCCGCCAGCCGCCGACAGGAACCGTCCAAGCCAGTGCCAAATTCACGTGTTGGTAAGCTGCCACGGTAGTGTTCGGTGGCGTGAGTTCGAGTGTTCCAGCCGACGCGGGGCGGACCGTGATGAAATTGAAGCTGCCGGCGAAGTCATTGTTGTTGTTGACCGTATCGGTATCGATCACCAAGCGGAGAATATGTGGCCCCTTACTCAGAAATACATTCGACGCACCCACTATGGTCACCATATTGTCCTCACCATTGGTGTCGGGAACGGCGATTGGCGGCGACAATTCGACATCATCGATTTCGAGATGGAAAGTCGCGCCGAGGTCGGGGCTGGAGACGCGAACATCAAAGTCGTAAAACAACCCGACTGCGGCGACGTCGATCATGTACTCGAGGAACTCGCCGGGGGCGGTGTTTGTGACGCGCCGACCTCCGCTTACAGGATCGACAGTGTTGGATACGTCAACGTCGATGCTCTCGCCACTGCGGAACCCGGGTTGGTCGCCGCTATTGCCAACGGTCGTGTCGTGATAGGACACCCCTTCACCTCCTTTATCAAACCGCACAGCCTTAATTTCCGTTGGAACTGTGTCGCTGATTAAGAACGGTGTTAGAAACGGCGTCTGGTTTGAAAACGTCAGAGTTAGAGCAACTACTGAGCTGGAAAAGATGGATCGCACTCGCACATAGTAATTGTCGTCCGCAGCAGAAAGAAATACGCCGTGGAGCGGGCGGGGAGCGAAGGCAAATGCTAGTGTTTCTCCGGAATTAACGACCCCGTTGTCATTGACATCGCGGATCACTTCGACAGCGAAGTTTGCGACCCCGGTGAGACTCACCGCCAACTCACCTGGATTGTTAACCGAGAACCGGAAGAATTCGTCGCGGTCGATCGGTCCGATAAAGTGGCCGGCGCTGGTAATCGAACTCGTAAGCACACCTAGAGGAGCCGCCGCGCCCAACGAATTGCCGGCCGTATCAAGCGAGATCGCCCGCACGCTCAGCGTATACGTCGCTACGTTGGAAAAAACGTTCAGGTAATACGTTCCCGGGACGAAAAGCGCAATACTGAGTGGCGGAGGAGGGACATTGGAGATTGGAGACGTCACCGTTGCAAGAACTTCACCACTATCGATTTGTTGATTAAGGTTGTCGTCGCGGATGAGTTGAAAGCCGACGATGCCGGCCACATTGCTGAATTGGCTGACGAACTGGAAGGGGCCATTGTTGCCCAGCGTAAACTTGTAGAAATCATTCAGGTCGTCCATCAGATCGACCGAACCCTGACCGAGGAAATCGCTGAAAGTTTGAACGGCTTCCAATGTGCCAATGTCGCGCGCGTCGTCGTCGTCGAGCGTATTGCCCGCGTTGTCAGGCCTTGCATTGAATACGCTGACGCGATAAAGCGTACCCTCGTCCTGGATCTGCGCGTTCAGTAATAGAAAATACGTACCGGCCGTGAGGTTGATTTGTTCAAAGCCACCGATCCCGGCACCAATAGTCGTGCTGAGCCGCAGCTCCGGGCCCTCGAATCCGATCACACCATCGCCATTCGTATCCTGGGCGAGTCGGAACAAAAGCGGTTCGTTGTTCAACTCCACATTGACGCCGACCTGTCTATTTGACGCGAGCGTAAACTTATAAACGTCCGTGTCATCCTCCGGACCGAGGAAATCGAGGTTGCTTCCGCCCCCCTGAGAAATGGGCTGTGCGTTTGCCAACACGTTGCTGACGCGATCATGCACAAGCCGCAATTGATACGTCGGCGAGCCAGCAATTCGCTCGACGAGGACGAAGTAAACTCCAGGCGTCAGAGTTCGCCCAATGAACTCCGGAGCGTTGCCCGCATTGTTACTGATCGCCAATACTTCGCCGGGGTCGATGACGCTGTCACCATTGTTAGAGCGAATAAGCCTCAGTCCCGCGTTCGTGCCGACCGGCATTCCACTCATTTGAACGTCAAAATCCGACGGGACAGCAAGCTCGAATTTGTAGAAGTCCAATGCATCTGCCGAGCTAACCTGATCAGCGAGTTCCTTGAATACGAAGTTGCCGAGGTTCTTCGCAGCACCATCCATCGTATTGCCGGCCAGATCGGTGTTGCGGTTGGACATCGTAAGCGTATACGGCCCTTCGCCGCTGATTCGCCGCACCTTGACGAAATAGATTCCGGCGACCGTAAGTGGCACGGCCGTTTCCTGTCCCGCCGGTACATCGTGGATGATGACTCCGTTGTCGGAGGCGCGGACCAAATCCAGGACAAAGTTCGTCGCAGGAAGAATTACATTCGTCAACAAAGATTCGAAGATGAATGGACCGCTTCCGACGGTCGTGAATTTGTAGATATCAACGGTATCAACGGGGCTGAGGTAATCGCTAAACGTCCTGATTGGGTTATCCAGCGTCCCGATGTCGCGGGCCGTTGCCGTCGAATTTCCGGCACCGTCTGCAACCGTATACGACGTGCGCAACCGATAGTTGTCGTCTTGACTGAAGAGCGCCGTTTGCAGGTTGACAAATACTGCAATGCCGTACCGCCCGGGTTCAAGAATTCGGCTGACCGTTTTCGTTTTGCCTCTCGTGATATCCGTCCTGGTTTCAAGCTGCTCGATGGAGGTGCCGTCGTCAAACACACCGTCCCCATTTGCGTCCCGAAAAAGGGTGAAGTCAATCGCGCCATTGGCAAGGACACCTGAAGTAACGGCGACGTTGACCGTCCCTTGCTTAACGAGATCGAACAAATACATGTCGACTGGGTCTTCGACGGGGGCAGGGACGCCACCTCCACCAACTCCGATGTATTCCTGGATATTGTTCCCGGACGCGGTCAAGAGCGTGCCGAGATTGCGACCCACTGTTGCACGGGGATTGCCGCTCGTAAATTCGACCGGTGCCGTGTCGGCATGGATCGAAAAATCAAAGCGGTTGACGTTGCCGTCAGCAATGTCACTGAAGAAATCGGCGGCATATTCGCCGGGCGGCAAGCTGACGCGCAACTCCCCCAACCCGTCGTCGAAAAATGTCTGACTTGCCATCGTGGCAACGATGTCGCCTGAACCATCGAGCGAGACAATGCTCAGCTCCCCAAACGCCTCGTCGAACAATCTAACTCTCTCCAGGTCCGTAAGCGTCGCGATCACGACCGCGCTCCGGTCGAGCGAAAACTTGAAGCGCTCGATTGCGCCAACTTCGGACAGGTCGTTGATCGCGTTTTCCACAAAGCGCAGGGATGCTGGGTTGGTGATGTTTCCGAAATCCAATTCCGCCAACATCATTCTCGCTTCCAGCGGCTCGAGGGTGAGTGAAAGCGATTGCTCGTGCGATCGGTTTCGCGACTTGCCAAGAGCTTTTCTGCGAAAATCAATAGCTGACGTCAACGAAACCCGTTTGAACTTGCGGTTTATGAATGCGAACATGATGTCTCCAGTTTTTCAAACTAAATTCATTTCCTTAGCGAGTTCGGTTCC
>JANMEB010000386.1:0-5262 GCA_031376585.1 Planctomycetota bacterium
CCAGTTTGCAACAGCAGATAGAGTCGATTGATTTTGAGTTACTGTTGTCGCTTGTTGCGAACAAGGAGCTTGGCAATCGATGGGCCGAAGTTGCCGCACATGCCGATTCGCCTCCGACCGCGAACGACGCCACGAGCATAACGCCAGCCGTTCGTCGCCACGCGACTGAGCTTGGCCGGCAGGCCTTGTCCGACGGCGAGGTCGCTGTGATTCTCGTCGCCGGTGGCCAGGGGACTCGACTCGGATTCGACTTGCCCAAAGGGATGTTGCCAGTCGGTCCGATTTCTCAACGGACTTTGTTTCAAGTTCTCGTTGATTTGGTGCGTGCTCGCGCCCAAACCCACGGTCGGCCCATTCCGCTTGTCATTATGACGAGCCCCGCGACGCACCCAACGACGGTTCAATATTTCTCCGACAACGACTATCTAGGGTTGCCGCCGGATCAAGTAGAGATTGTTTGCCAAGGAACGATGCCGGCGGTCGATCGGTTAACGGGGCGCGTGCTGCTGGGCGAAAAGCACCAATTATCTCTGAGTCCTGACGGTCACGGCGGAATGCTGCAAGCCCTTTCGACCCATGGCGTTTTGGCACGGCTGCGCGATCGCGGGATTCAACATTTGTTTTATGGACAAATCGATAACCCGTTGATGCAGCTTGGCGACCCACTAACGTTGGGTTTTCACTTGTTGCATCGTTCCGAAATGACAACTCAAGTTGTGCGAAAGCTTGAACCATTGCAGCGTGTCGGCAATGTTGTCTTGGTGGACGGCCACGTACACGTCATTGAATACAGTGATCTACCGGAAGCGATGGCGCGACAGCGGCTTGCCGATGGGCGCCTCAAGCTATGGGCGGGGAATATTGCGGTACACGTGTTTGAACTGGCGTTTCTGGAGCGGGCTCGCTTGCAGGCCACTTCCCTGCCCTTCCATTTGGCCAACAAGAAAGTTCCGTTTGTTGACCGTAAGGGAAATCGAATCGTGCCCAGCGAACCCAACGCGATCAAGTTTGAACGATTTATCTTTGATCTATTGCCAAGTGCCGAGCGCGCCATTGTCGTTGAGATCGATCCCGCGGATGGCTTTGCGCCAGTTAAAAATGGCTTGGATGTTGCAACCGAGAACCTGTTCACGGCCCAAGCCGCGATGGTTGCACAGCATGTGCGATGGCTCCGCCAATGCGGAGCTATCTTGGCCGATAGCGTGCCAATTGAAATTCACCCGCTGGTCGCATTGGACGCAGAACAGTTGCGTGATCGAATTGAATCGCGGCGAGAATTCGATCGAGCGACTTATTTGCAGCCGTAGGTGGCCCCCCAGTCGAGCGGCAGAATAGACTTTCCGATGCGAAAGCGAGGAACCAAACGAAACGCGGCGATTCCTCGGTCACGCGTCGGGATACCATAGTAAGTTTTCACCTGCCGTTCGCCCTAAAAGAAAGATGGCGAGCACGTTTTCAAGGTGCGAACAGGATTTCACTTAATTTAAGGAGCAACTTGTGATTCATGCGGTAATCATGGCGGGTGGCGCGGGCACACGATTTTGGCCCGAGTCTCGCGTCGCCCTGCCCAAGCAATTGCTAAAATTGGCTGGCCCACGAACGATGATTCAATCGACGATGGATCGATTGGTTGGTTTGTGCGATCCGAACAACTGTTTGATCGTGACCAACCGCCAGTTAGTCGATGCGATCGCCGCGCAGTTGCCCGATGTGCCGCTTGAATCGTTGATCGGCGAACCGTGCAAGCGAGATACGGCACCCTGCGTCGGTGTTGCCGCGTTTTGGATTGCGCGGCGCGATCCGACTGGCGTCATGCTGGTACTGCCCGCCGATCACGTCATCAACGCGAAATCCGAATTTCAAGCGGCCGTGTGTCAAGGCGCTGAATTGTTGCAAGCCGATCCGACTCGCATCGTTACATTTGGCATTCGCCCGACCTATCCGTCCGAGGCCTTTGGCTACATCGAACGAGAGTCGGTCGGCGCGCCCGCCGAGCCGGGGGTCTTTCGCGTGAAACGATTTCGAGAGAAACCCAATCGGCAGACGGCGGAGCAGTTTTTGAAAGCAGGGGGTTATTATTGGAACGCGGGGATTTTTTTGTGGCGTGTCGATACGATTCAAGCAGCGCTGCGCCGGTTCGAGCCCGAAATGTACGCACACCTAGAAACGATTGGCAAAGCACTTGGGACCGCTCATTTCGCGGAAACCTTCGAGCGCGAGTTCGCTGCGATCGGCGGCAAGTCGATCGATTATGCGGTGCTTGAAAAATACGATAACGTGTGGGTGATTGAAGCTCCCTTTGATTGGGACGACGTCGGAAATTGGACGTCGCTATCTCGATTGGTCGGCACAGATCAAGCCGAAAATACGATTCAAGCTACGCATGTCGGCATCGACACACGCAACACGATCGTGCGCGGAACGAGAGATCATTTGATTGTGACCGTCGGCCTGAACGATTGCATCATTGTGCAGACGCCAGACGCGACCTTGATCGCCAATCGAAATGACGAAGAAAAAATCCGCACCGTTGTCAAAGCTTTGAGCGACCAAGGCTTGAACCGTTTTCTGTAAATCGGCACCAATGTCCCGTCGCGAGCCATGGGATCGGGTCGTTTGATTTTAGTTCGTTCCCGAGATCAGCGATTGCAATTGAGCCTCTAGCCGCTCTTTTTCTTTTTGCAATTTTGAATTGCCAGAATTGGCCACTTTGAGTTGGCCAGTAGCCTGTGCATGTTGGGCTTCGAGTTCCGTTAGCCGGGCTTGAACGTCATTTAACACACGTCGCAGTTCTTCGAGTCGCGCGGCATCGCGATTGACTTGATCGGAGAGCGCAATCTTGTTTCGGGGCAGTTGTTCCATTTCGCTTGTGATCGCACTCAAGCGGCCTTGGACCTTTTCGATTTCAGATTTGTGAACTACGGCTGGGGCGAGCTGTCCGGATTTGAGCGCTTCGATTACCGACAAAACGGTGGCGGCTGGCAATGCCAAACTATCGACGCGGCCTGATCGCGCGATGTTGACGCCGACGACTTGTCCGGTCAAGTCGATGATGGGACCGCCACATTCGCTGGGCGAAAGCGGTGTGTCGTGTTGAATGGCCATCGGAAAATCAAGCCGCCGCTTGCTCAAGCGGCCACCCATTTCGTTTTGTACGTCGCCCCGGTCGAAACTGGAATCAAAGTCCTTGTGATCGGCCAGTTGGATTTGAAATTCCAAGGGTTGGCCAGCACGAAGAACCTTCAACGTGACCTCGGCACCTACGGGGTTCAATTGAATCGCTTTTCGAAGCTCGCTTTGTTCGATGACTGGTTGGCCGTTCAGCCCGACAATAATGTCGTTCACTCGCAACCCGGCCTTTTCGGCCGGTGAACTAGCAAGGACTTGATCGATGCGAACACCGTCCGCATGAGGGAGCATTTGGATTCCGATGTAACCAGTAGGCGGGGCAATCATTCGCGTCTTGACGCTCACGATGCCTAGCAAAGGGTCATCCGTCGCTTTCGGCGTTACAACCCAATAGCCGACGGCCAGAGATTCGCTGCTGTTCCATTGCGCGGTCGGCAACTCGGAAGCGTCGATCTTTAAAAGCGCCAGATCAGTTTTTTGGTGAATGCCAAAAACTTGAGCGGAAAACGACCGCCCGTCGGCCAACTTGCACATCAAACCATTTTTGAGTTCGCTCGCTTTGGTCAATACAAATCCGTTACGGTCGACAATCGTTCCCAACGCGACCGGCCGACCACGCGCCGAAATTTGAACCGTGACTTGATTGACGGTCTGGCAAATCGGCTTGAGCGATTCAAGAATTTCGGCGCTTTGTTTGTCAAACGTCGGTCGCCGCGTAGTCGGTTTTTTTGACTCGGTCGCCCCGTCTTTGCCATCGACTGAAGCAGCCTCATTGGGTTTCGCCGCACTCTCGCCGTTGGCGGATTCCGTCTTGTTCTCTGTGCCTGCATTCGGCTCAACTTTGTCCTGCGTCGCCGACGGCGTTGCTTCAACTTGGTACGCCCGCGGAGACCTCGCGGCGATCAAGCTCAGAGGAGCCAGTAGTGCCACGACGATTGCGAATCCAAACCGCTGCCAATTCACCCGGATCATCTGCGTTTCCTATTTGATGGATCGACCAAAAGGACTTACTGTCGGCCAACGACAAGTTTCAGTATGAGTTCTTTTTCTGCTCTCAACACTTTGATTTCGACTTCGTTTCCAATCTCTAGTTTATTGAGTTGTTCGGACAACTGATTGCGCGTCTTGATCGCCTCGCCGTTAATTTCCAAGATCACGTCGCCTGGCATGATTTCCGCATTGTCGGCTGGACCGTCGGGCCTGATGCTTTCGATTTCGAGCCCGTCACCTTCTTTGAGCCTCAGGCCCAAACTTGGCGATGGTGGCGGAGCGCCAATTTCTTTGCCCGATTCAAGATCATCCCAGTCGTCGGCGAATGCATCAATTGGAACGTGCATGTTGTCGGAAAGCCGGGCTCCAATCCTGCTATGAATTCCCACCACGTTGCCATTCATATCGACGAGCGGGCCGCCTGAGTCTCCACCTACCAAAGTACAATCCGTGCGAATCACGCGACTCGTGAGCGTCAGGACTCGACCGACTCGGACGACCATTCCGCGAGTAGCTTCGTAGCCACCGGGATGCCCAACTGCCATGACCCATGTCCCGAGGTTGAGCGTTCCTGACTCGCCCATATCGAGATAATTGTAGTTGCCGGGTACAACGATCTTGATCAGCCCTGAATCTTTGGAATGGAAAAGCCCTTTTGTTTTTGCCTCGACTGTCGTGCCATCCGCAAGTCGAATCGTCGCGTCTTTTCCAGGTTCGCCAATAACATGCGCCGCGGTTAGCACTAGTCCATCACGACTGATTACGACGCCGCTTCCTTGTGCGCCGCCACAATCAACGCCGACCGTCGCAAGCTTAACGCGTTCGGCAATGCGGCTGAACTGTTCTTGCATCGCCCGCAAATCGTCAACCGTTTTGGGGATATCCACGCCGGAGAAAATGTTTTGCAACCGTTCGTCGGCCGTCACATCCGCAGAAGCCGGCTCGGTCGAGGCCACCACTAGAGTCGGCTTGCCGATTGTGATTTCGTCTTGAGCAGCGGAATGCTGAGCAAAAAAGCAACCGCAAATCAGACTTGCAAAGCTGAGCCACCAGCGGGTCGATCGAGACATCAGGAATTTCCTATTCAACAAATGTGGAAACTCTAATTGGAACGAGCAATATTGCGGAAATGCGTCCGCGCGG
>JANMEB010000392.1:0-36457 GCA_031376585.1 Planctomycetota bacterium
GCGGCGTCCAGGGCGGAACGATTCCGGTCTTTCCCGGAATTAGCCCAGGGAGCGGGCCGGGACACCTCGGGCTATTCGGCTACGATCCGATTCAATATCAGATCGGGCGCGGTGCTTTGGAGGCGACGGGAATCGGATTTGAGCTTCAGCCGAACGACGTTGCCGCGCGCGGGAATTTTTGCACGCTGGATGCACAGGGCCGAATCAGCGATCGTCGCGCCGGCCGGATCGCGTCGGAGGATAGCGCGGCGCTTGTGAAAAAGTTGCAAAGCATTTCGATTCCGAAAATTCAAGTCGTCGTCGAGCCGGTGAAAGAACATCGTTTCGTGGTTGTTTTTCGCGGATTGGAAGGTGCGAACGTGGAGGACACCGATCCCCAAGTCACCGGAGTCGAGCCGCTTGCACCTCAAGCACGAGATACGTCCAGTCAGCGCACGGCCGACGTCGCCGCCGAGTTTATTGCACAAGCGCGAAAGATTCTGCACGGCCAACCCAAGGCCAATGGCTTGACGCTGCGCGGCTTCGCAGCCAAACCGAAATTGCCGTCGTATCAAGAAGTCTATGGTTTGACGGCCGCCGCGATTGCCGTTTATCCGATGTACAAAGGTTTGGCGCGGCTCGTTGGAATGGACGTGATCCCCGGCGCGACGACTCTCGTCCAACAAGTCGATTTCCTGCGCGATGCGTGGGCCAAGTATGATTTTTTCTTTTTGCATTTCAAGTACACCGACAGTACGGGTGAAGACGGCGATTTCGCGGGCAAGGTTAAACGGATCGAAGAGCTTGATGCGATCATTCCGCGAATCATGGAGTTAAATCCGTCCGTGTTTATCCTCACAGGCGATCACAGCACACCGTCGTTCTTGAAAAGCCATAGTTGGCATCCTGTCCCTACGTTGCTGGTCTCCGATTGCTGCCGCCCCGATCGCCGCACGACTTTCAATGAATACGAATGCACGCACGGGGGGCTTGGCATCTTCCCGGCAAAATATCTCATGCCGCTGGCCTTAGCTAATGCGCAGCGATTGAGCAAATTCGGGGCGTGAGGCAAGCGAATTCAGGGCGCTGTGGCTAACAGGCGCGGAACGAGAACGGGAAGGAATATGGGTGCTACTTGCGAGTCCGCTCGAGTTCCTCTTTTTGCGCTGTGACGCTGTCATCGGCGTATTGTTTTTGCTCAACTCGCTCCCAGCCCAAAGGGGTCTTGGGTCGAATGAAGCCTCCGAAGAAATCTTGAACTGCCATGGAATTCGCGTTGATCTTTCGATTCTCAAAGACGAATGCTTGACTGACTGGATGACCTTTCGGATCGTAGTTTGGCGCAAACAAGACCATCGATTTGGGCAGAAAATCCTGCCGAGCGATAACGAGTTCCACTTTGCTGTAAATCCGAGCATCGGCAAGCTGTTTGGGGATTGCCTCCAACCAGTATTCGTCCTTGGCACTTGCCGGTGTGATCGGTCGAATCCAGAAACGATTCTGTAGCGTTTGCCGATCGGCGCCAAACAAGAACGGCAATGGGCTGTTGACCAAACCTTGGCCTTGAAACTCGGACGGGATTTCAATGTCGATTATCCGCTTGTTCGCAAAGTCGTAATTGTAAGTGTATTTGCCGTCGCAAATCCATTTCTGCTTGATGTTTTCATCCTCGACTTTTTCCAAATTGGGCTTGTCGTCCGTCATGCTAAACCGCCAAGCCTCGGTCGTTTCGTACAGCGCCTTGTCGGGCATGGCATGACGAATCGTCCCGCGCCAAACACTGTGCGCCGCAAGCTCTTGCGTTTGTGGATTACGATAAGCGCAAAACGTTGGATCGTATTCCCAGAGCGAGAATTCGCACGTGCAACGCTGAACTTGATCGCTACTCTTTTGCCAATAGTCCAGCAGTTGATCGACGTGCTGCTGCTGATCAACGGGAAGAGGAAACCATTGGGGCTGTGTTGGTGGCTGAACCGGTTGATCCGGCACAGCGTCACTGAAACCACTTTCCTGCGAAGTTGCGGCATTCGTTGGAGCGCCGTCGACGTTGGTTCCGGCAGATGATGGTTGCTGCGTTTGAGTCGCTTCCGAATTGACTTGGGCCATTGCGGACAAAGAGAGGGCAAAGCTTGCCGCCAGCGACATCATGACGGATAGACAACGTACGATTACGATTCTCATGTGACTTACTTCCTTGAAGTCTGCTGGGTTGGTCTAGGCTCCACAAGCGGAAAAGTGTATCAACGGTTTGGAAGCGAACCTAGAGCGAAAGTCGCCAGGAATTGGCAATGGATGAGCGGATTTAATGAGCCCATCGCGACCGAGCATGGCAGGTAGGCCTATTGTGAGCACCCGGAAGAGGTTGCTTCCCCAGTTTTTGCTGCAAATTGCCGCATGCGACTAGGCGAAATCGCGGATGCAATTACCTCGGTCGCTAGCTACAATAGTTGTTTTACGGAACAGGCAACGAGGAATTCTTACACCCCCTTTTGCTTAGGCGGTTTCAAATGGTCTGGTGGATAATTTGGACTTCGGTTTCTGTTGCTGCGGTGCTGACCGCGGGGATACTTATCGGAGTTGTCAACTCGCGACTGAAAACGCGGCGATCTGTTGTCGAAAATGCACGTGAAGGATTGGAATTTCAGCTCAAGCGGCGACACGAATTGATCGACGCAATGATTGAGCCAATTATTCGCGATGGCTCATTCGAATTGGATACGAGCGAAAACGTGAGCTTTCTCGCGCGTCGCGCTAGACATACGATCAAGTTCTCCGAGCGCGAGCATTTCGAAAACTCACTTGCGGAGTCGCTTAAGGATTTGTTGGTTGCCGTGGATAACTCGCCGGAGTTACCTGCCGATGAGTCCTTCGCAAAACTGCGGCAGCTTTTCAGCGAAGCGGAAGCGGATTTACGCAATACGCAGCGATTTTACAACGACGCTGTGCAGCAATACAACGCGATCTTAGATTTCATCCCCAGCCGTTTCGTTGCGGCAATGTTCTCCTTTGAGCGGGCAGAAACTTTTGATGTCATCGCGGCCTTCCCGGAGCCAAACCCCATCATTGACGCCGCGCCCAAAAAATCTGTTCCCACGCCCAAGGGCGTCCAGCGCGGTGCCCAAAAAAGTCACCCGTCGAAATAAGGCTGCTTCTATCGATTCTGATATTTAGTTTTTTGAACCCTGCACAACAGACACAAAAATCGCACGGAGATTCTGGGCCGCAAGTTCCGCAGCCGCCACGACTGCGTGACCCGACGTCGGGACGAGTTGATTTGGCTGGGCGACGTTGGTGATGATCGACACGGCAAGCGTCGGCAAGCCATAAAACGACGCCACCGTGATTTCTGGAATCGTCGACATACCGACAACGTCGCCTCCAATTTGTCGAACCATTCGGTATTCAGCCCGAGTTTCGTAGGTCGGCCCCAGCAACCCAACGTAAACGCCGCGATGGAGTGTGAATTGGTTGGCGCGACTGACCGTTTGGGCTAAATGCATCAGTTCTGGACTGCATGACGCATCGGCTCGAACAGCAGGCCGCAAGTTTTGTACTTCATCGGTCGCCTGAAAATGCCGACTTGTTTGGTAAAAGAAGTCGATGTGGCTTGTAATCAACATCAGCTCACCCACAGAATAATCCGGGTTCACGCCGCCGGCCGCGTTGCTGATTAACAATCGCTCGATCCCTAACCGATTCATCACATGAATCGGCATGGTCGTGGCATCGACGGAATATCCTTCGTAGAGATGAAAGCGTCCTTGCATTGCAACAACCGGCCGACCGGCGAGTAAACCGCAAACAAGTGAACCTTGGTGTCCCAGCGCGGTACTGCGTGGAAAATACGGAATGTCGCTGTACGGCAATCGGACTTCGACTTGAAGTTCTTCAGCGATCTGCCCGCAGCCGGTTCCGAGAACGATTCCAGCAACCGGTCGGCTTGACCAGCGCTTGCGAATCGCGCCCAAGGCTTCATCGATCCGCGCAAGGTATTCGGTGGTCGGCCCCATGCAAGCAACTTTCATTCGACGGAGAACGAACCAGATACTACCGAGCCGAGGATGATAGCTTGAATTATTTCTCCCCAGCCAAGACGCCCATTACGAGGCGCGACAATTTGGGTTCGGCTGCATTGGCGATACTGACGATTTCGTTGACATTGGCCGGCTGAAGCGAATCCGGAAAACACATGTCCGTGATGATCGAAAAACCGACGACGCGTAACCCGCAATGTACCGCAACGATAACTTCGGGAACTGTCGACATGCCCACGACGTCAGCGCCGATCATACGCAGAAATCGATATTCGGCGCGGGTTTCCAAATTCGGCCCGGCGACCGCGACGAAAACGCCTTTGTGGCAAACGATGTCCTCGCGCCGCGCAACGGCCATGCCGCGCTCAATCAATTCTTGACTGTAAGGTTCGCACATATCGGGAAACCGCGGTCCCAAACGATCGTCGTTGATCCCGATCAGCGGGTTGCCCCCCATCAAGTTAATCTGGTCGTCGATCATCATGATGTCGCCGCGCCGAAAGAATGGATTGAGACCTCCGCAGGCGTTGGACACAACCAACAAGTCCGCACCGAGAGCTTTCATCACGCGGACTGGCAACGTGATCTGCTTGAGTGGATATCCTTCGTACATGTGGAAACGGCCTTCCATCGCCATGACCGGCAAACCGTTAAGCCGACCACAAACGAGGCGACCACGATGGCTAAGCGCCGTTGAGCGCGGAAAGTTCGGAATCTCGCTGTACTCGATGGCTGCGTCGACTTGAATTTGATTGACCAGCGGCCCCAATCCGGTTCCGAGAATGATTCCGACTTTGGGTGTCGTTTTCCAACGCTGCCGAATAAAGTCTGCCGATTCCTGAATCTTGTCGTACAAATCGAGCATACGCTTCGAACTCTCTGAAGGGATTTGCCACGTAACGTGTCTTCAAAGAGTAACCCAAGGCAATCGACCGCTCAAGCACCGATGATGGGCGACCGATTGATGCGCGGCATGCGATCGCAGCGACTTTGGACCGCCGGCAATTATTTGGGCTTGAGTGTGGTACTGGCGTTGATGGTACCCCGACGACTTTCGCCAGTTCGAATGAAATCGACCGAATCAATCAAGCGTCGATCGACACCTTCAAACCGAGACGCAATCTCCGTGTCGAAGGTCACGACATACGAAAGCCGCTGACCATCAGGCTGCGTGACGTGATAGTAGCGCCATGTCACCTCGATATCGTTGACTTTGCCTTTGACGTCGATTTGCATTACGTTCATGCCGCGCGCGGTTGTAAAGTTTTGTGCATCGGCGATCTGACCTTGGTCGGCGGTGGTTTTGGTCACGTCGCGGCGAAACGCTTCCGGCGTATAAGCGTCCGGCGAAGGCAATTGGCTCAAGTATTGAATAGTGCATTGCCCAAGCAACATGTTTCCATCGACGTACCGAAGCAATGCAGTCTGCCCTTCGTTCGTAATTAGTCGCCAACGTCGATCGTGGCGCAACTTAAATTCGTTGGTCTTGTTTTGTAGAACCAAATAGTCCGTCCATTTGCGCTTATCCAAACCGGACTTCTCGATTTCCGACTGGGGCAAAACGTCCGCGCTCGGCCGACTGACGCGCATTTCTAGCTTCACCACGGCGTCGTAGCCTGGGGCCGACTCGCAGATGGTTCGGTTTTCCTGGAGAGTAAGCCGCAAACTACGCGTGTACCCTGCGATTAAATCAAAATCACAAGTTCCTTGAACGCGAATCTCGGTTTCCGCATCGTCAATTAGGCCCGTCGCTTCACCCGTAATATGAATCGTGGCGATACCGTTTTGAACTTGGCCCATTTCCAACTGCACGGAATTTTTTTGCAATTTGTCAATCGTCAGTGCGTCGGCCAGCAGCTCATTTTGTGGTGACCACTTTTTGCCAGTGGCGACTTTTGTTGCCTCCAGCATCCGGTCCCAAACCAAAGTGCTTGCCGGGATAGTCAACAGATCTAATTCGCTTTGAGTTAGACCGCCGGTCGAAGTTAAATAGCGGACACGCTTGGATTGCTCGGAATCGATTCGCCGATCGGCGATGATCCATTCGTTTCCTTTTGCCAAAACTGATTGCTCTTGTCCGCGACCGTAATCAATCCTTGCTGTGGCGGCCTGATACTCGCGAATGTAGCGCGTCGATTGCGCGCTACGCAACTGTCGTTCGCGAAAAGTAAAATGCCCGTCGACTTCCATTGGCAAGCTCGTTGCGGACTCGCCGTCGAACTCTGCGGACACATTGCCCCGAATTTCGAGGCGAACGTCGACCTTTTGGCCGAGCGTATTCGGCCCGGATACTCGTAAGTCGACTTCATCGGCTGGCAAATTGAATGCAACGGCAAAACAACAAACCAACGAAAACAACCGAACCATTGCGGCCATTTGAACATCCTTGTAATGGCGGAGAGCCAGTGAAACGACTCGGCTGGCAAAATGTCTCAAATTGAGACTATAATTGAGATGGCGGGATTCCTTGATTTTCTTATCGGACAAGCATAGCGACAAATCGGTCGGATTTTGAGCATTTTTATCAGAGAGGCAACTAAAACGTAGCGACGATTCGGATTTTTCGTTTCGGCACGGGGTTTGCGAGTTCATTAAATTTCGAAGAGGCGAACCGACAGATTGGGCTAAACACGAGTGATAGCGGTAGTTTGATGTTCGTTCCTGCAATGTTGCGGTGCAAAACGCCGCAGTTGGTTCAAGTTTGGTGTGCGTTCCCAATAGCGACTTGTTGGACGGTCGAATTGGTGCGAAACCGAACTTAGCCGAGGGAATATTTGGTCTACGGCAACAGATTGTCAGTTGATTTTTGCCACAACCTCGAAACTTTTGCCCCGCTGGCGGGTCATAAGTACGGAAAACCAAATGTCTCGGTCGTACGTAGATAACAATGTCTGAGAATTTTGGAAAGGTGCCAGTCGTGGAACGATTCGGCACCAAGACTTCGGAGCCCGCCTCCGAAGTAGAAGCAGAGGGGTGAATGATGCATACCGAATATAAAATCGACACGATTCGCGAGCTGCGAGACCAATTAGTTCGTTTTACACCGCGCGACAAAAAAATCGAGCAGATCGATCGTGCCGAAAAGCTCCTTCGCGAAATCGACTCGAAACGGACGTACAACTACGAGTTTGTTTGCTTCCGTGTCACCTCCCATCGTCCCCAAGACGCGCCCGTCATCTCCATTTCGGCGGACGACGTCCGTCACGATCTGCATTGCCTGATCGAGGATATGTCGGAATCCGCGGACATTAGAATTGAAGACGTCGGGCAGCCGGTTCACACCGTGGAAGATTTGAGCAAGATGTTCAATGTCTCGACCAAGACAATCGCACGTTGGCGTCAACATGGTTTGGTCAGCCGCCGATTGATCTTCGACGGGGGCCGCAAACGGGTTGGCTTTTTGCAAAACAGCGTTGACCAGTTCGTCAAATCCAATCGCGTCAAAGTCTTGCGCGGTGAGCGATTCAGCCAGCTATCTGATCAGGAGCGGGATGAAATTATCGAACGCGGACGCCGCCTGGTCCAAGCAGGAGGTTGCCCAGCCGAAGTCACGCGACGAATCGCCGAGCACATGAACCGGAGTGTTGAAACCATTCGTTATACGATCAGACAATTCGACGACCGGAATCCGTCAATGGCCGTTTTCCCAGATCAAACAGGCCCGCTCAATTTGGAAATGAAAGAGCGAATTTATGCGGACTTTGTTTCCGGAAAGCCGGCCGACTCGATCGGCAAACGCTACTGCCGAACCAAAGGGACGATTTATCGCGTCGTCAACGAGATGCGCGCGACGGCGATCCTAGAATTGCCGCTGGAATTCATCGATAGCCCGGAATTTCATCGCCGCGGAGCCGACAAACGGATTTTGGAAAGTGAAATGCCGCAAGTCGAACTTCGGCAACGGAAAATCCGCCCACCGGCTGGCTTGCCACGCTATCTCGCGTCGCTGTACGAGGTACCTTTGCTTACGCGCGAACAGGAATATTACTTGTTTCGCAAAATGAATTACTTGAAATTCAGAGCGTTGCGACTCCGCGAGCAATTAGACTCAACCCATCCGCGTTCCACCGAGATGGACGAAATCGAGCGAATGTATGACGAATCGGTTCAAGCGAAAAACGATATCGTTCAAGCGAACTTGCGATTGGTTGTCTCGATAGCGAAACGCCACGTTAATGGCAGCGATGACTTCTTTCAGTTGATCAGTGACGGCAATATGTCGCTGATCCGGGCCGCAGAAAAATTCGACTATTCACGTGGCAACAAGTTCAGTACCTACGCGAGCTGGGCCATCATGAAGAACTTTGCTCGTTCGATCCCGGACGAATTCAAACAGCGTGATCGCTTCCGTCCCACGTCGGAAGAAGTATTCTTGTCGACGGCCGATCAACGTCCCGATCGCTATACTTTGGAAAATGCCCAAGCGCTGCGTCAGCAACAAGTGAGCCGAATTCTGCAAACCCTGGACGAAAGGGAACAAAAGATTATTATCAGTCGGTTTGGCTTAAACTACGAAATTGAACCGCTGACTTTAAAAGAAGTCGGTTCGGAATTGGGCGTCACCAAGGAACGTATTCGACAAATCGAATCTCGCGCCTTGCACAAGCTTCGCATCGCCGCCCAACAAGATAACTTGGAAGTCCCCGAATAATGCGAGTGTCGTCGCTCAATCCAAGATCGAATTGCAGAAACCTGCGATCCCGCCTTTCCGGCGGGATTTTTTTTGCGATGATTGCCGATCGCGAAAAAATATTCGCGATAAGTTCTGTGGTACGATGATTGACTAGTTCCGAATCGTCCCGCAAATTACGGAGTCCACGTCATGAAGCTCTCCGTTCAGCAGATCGAGCCGTTTGATATTGTGCCGGGATATCATGCGCGCATTGTCCATGCGGCAAGCATGACCCTGGCTTATGTCGAGATCGAAGCAAATGCTTCGCTGCCGGAGCACTCGCACATTAACGAGCAAGTCGTCAACATGCTCGAAGGCTCGTTCGAGTTAACTTTGGCCGGCGAAAAACTTCGGCTTGGTCCCGGTGATGTGGTTATCATTTCGCCGCATGTCCCACATTCGGGCATTGCAAAAACACGCTGCCGTATCCTGGACGTATTCCACCCCATACGCGAAGATTTCGTGAACAAGAAGGTCAACTACGGCAGCCGTTAATTTTCCAAGCTAAACGAATCACATGATCCACGCGTTCGACGCACTTGGCAACCGAAAAATTCCGCCGGCGTCGACCGTCGCACTTTTTGGCGAGGATCGATTCTTGCAACTCGAAGTCGTCCGCCACTTAACGGCACACTGGATCGGCGACGAACAAGTCGAATTTGCCGTAACCCGCTTGGATGGTGACACGACTCAGTGGCCAGATGTCTTTGATTCGCTTTCGACGGGTTCGCTTTTCTCGTCCACTGGGCGGCGGCTTGTGATCGTCGACCGCGCTGACGACTTCGTCAAAGCACACCGGGCAGAACTCGAAGAATTGGCCGAAAAGCCGGGTGCCAATACCTTAATCTTGTGCGTCGATTCGTGGCCTGCCAACACGCGGCTCTACAAACTGCTCGAGAAATCGGGATTGCAAATCGACTGCAATCCGCCGACTTCCACGCGCGGCAAGTCCAAACAAGTCGACGAGAACCGAGTTTGCGATTGGCTGATCACCCGCGCTCGGTCGGTTTATTCTTTCGAATTGGCGAAGCCCGCCGCACGAGAGTTGATCGATTTAAGCCCCTGCAGTTTTGGGTTGTTTGACCAACAGCTTGCCAAATTGGCGTGTTGCGCTGACAGCGAAAAGCCAATTACCTTGGACAATGTTCGAGAATGGATTGGCGGCTGGCGAATCAACACCGTCTGGCAAACGATCGACTCGGCGATCGACGGCGAAACCGCCAAAGCCTGGTCGCTGCTAAACCGATTGCTGCAATCGGGCGAGCATCCACTCGCAGTATTCGGGCAAATCTCCTGGTCGTTGCGGCGTTACGGCGAGGTCATCGAACTGTACGAACGTGGCCAACGAACCGGAAATCGGCAGCGACTCAGCGAATGCCTGGCGCCGGCGGGCTTTCGGCCGTGGGGTGGCGAATTGAATGCCGCCGAAGCTCGACTTAAGAGGCTGGGACAGAATCGCACGCGAAAAATCTTGCGCTGGTTGCTCGAAGCTGACTTAGCTTTGAAAGGCTCCCATTCTCACGAAGCTCGCGGTCGATTTGTGATGGAAGAACTAATTGCCCGACTGGCACTGCCCTCGCCCGTGACACTGGCTTGCTATTGAGAATGGCAATTCCACAGATGACGACGTTGCCATCATCTGTTTGATAGCACGCAGGGCGAATCTTGTTTCGCTTTTGACGATCCTCTACCATTCGCGCCCAACCGCCGTTTTTCGACGGTATGATTTTCCGTTCGGTTGCGTCGAGGATCAACATCGTGTCGCGACTAATTTCGATTGTTTTTGCAATGTCGCTTGCCATCGGATGTTCCGCTTTGCCGGAAACCAATCGCAGTCGGATGGCCATCAACAGCCACCCCATCCCAGTGGAAAAAGTAATTGATAGCGTCGCGGAAATAACAAGGGACGCTCGCATAAGCCAACCCATTGCAACAAAGTGGTTGCCCGAAGAAATAATGGTTGGCTCAGGTTTTGACGCCGACTTGGATCGCCAGCAGCAAGCCCTTGCACAGCACTGGGAACCCGCATTTTTGACCAACCAGGCTATAGCAACGCTTGAGGAAATGGATCCAACTGAGTTTGTGCGACCCAGTGTCGCAAACCAAACGATCGCAATGCTGTCGCCTCTGCCCGAATCAGCGTGCGGACCTCCGCATCTTGGGATTCCGGAGAATTCGTCGATGTCTCATTCGACTTATGTCTCAACGCCTTCAGCCGAAACTCTGCCCGCGCCGACCAATTCCAAGCAGCCTGAATCCGTCGATTTTCGGTTGGATCAAATGTTGACGCAATTGCAATCGGCAAGTCGTTTGCGGTTGGAGCGGGTTTGCCTTTGTCAAGAAGTCACCGGCTTTGGCCAAGTAGCTGAGTTTGCGGACGCGAAATTTGCAATTGGCGACGAGGTGCTTATTTATTGTGAAATCGGCAACTTTAAATCAGTGGCGGAAGCGGACCAACAATCGACAACGCACCGTACCAGTCTTTCCGGCAGTTTTGTGATCATGAATCTCGATGGGGACATTGTCGCCGAGCAAGAGTATGCTGCGGTTGACGATATTTCCCAAACTCAACGCGACGATTTTTTCCTGGTTTTTCCCGCACAAATTCCTGAGTTAGAACCCGGCAAGTATCGGCTCTACGTTGTTGTGAATGACGAATTGGCACAAGAGTTGGCCGCGCACGGCGAACCAATCCAGTTTCAAATTGTGTCCAACCAGCAAGGCTTACGATAGCCAAATCGGACGGCCCTGATATGAGCGTATTAATCGCTGCCATCGCAATATGCACGATGATTTGGCTGGTTGTCGCGGTTGTTCGCGGCTGGATCGGTTTTGGCTGGATGGCTTGTCCGACAATTACCGCCGGGGCGGTAATACTTTTGGGCAGCGTGTTTGGACGGGATTTCGCAAGCGTCAATATCGGTCCCCTTCCATTGACGTTGGATCGGCTCCTCTGGGGCTGGATGATCATCCAGTTCATCGCGCTGATTTTTCTGCGACGCATTCAACCGCTGCCGATCAATGCAACCGACCTGTTCGTCGCCGGATTAGTAATCGTCCTAACACTCAGCACGTTGGCACATGATTACAGTTATCGCGACAATTTACCGGTAACACGGTTGTTGTTTTTTAACTTCCTGCCTTTTGGAATTTATTTCGTCACGCGAAATTCACCCATCAGCGAAAGGCAACTGGGCTGGATTTTGTGCGCCTGCGTCGCGTTTGCGATTTACCTTTCGGCAACAGCGATTGCCGAATGGCGAAACTGGCCGCAATTCGTTTATCCGTCCTACATCATGAACAGTACATTCGTGGAGTTTCTAGGGCGCGCGCGTGGGCCCTTCCTCAACCCGATCGTTTGCGGGATTTTCCAAACTGCAGGCGTCGTTGCGGCTTTATTACTTTGGCCCCAAGCCAACCGTTACGGACGAGTATTGATCGTGATATTGCTTCCGTTATTTTTGGTTGGTGTGTTTGCGACTTTCACTCGCAGCATTTGGATGTCCCTATTGCTCAGCGTCGGATTGACGTTGTGGCTGACGGCCAGTGTGCGGCAACGAGGCGCACTTCTAATCACGGGAGCTGTTGCGGCCGCGTTGTTTGCGGTTTGTTTTTCCGACAATATCGGCGCGTTCAAGCGAGACAAAAACGTCACCGAGTCCGAAATGGCCGAGTCGGCACAATTGCGCCCGCTGTTGGCCGACGTGGCGGTGCGAATGTTCGTCGATCGACCAATTTTTGGCCACGGATTCGGCCAATACACGAATGCTAAACGGCTCTACCATCAACAAGTCTCGGATCAACCGCTCAAAAAAGTCCTTCCTTACATGCAACACAACGTTGTGTTGTCGTATCTCACGGAAACCGGATTGGTGGGTGTGACGCTACTTTTGGGAATTTTGGGTTTGTTTTTGGCCACCACGCTGCGCCTATTTCGAAGTTCGCCCGCCAACGGCAATCGCCGCTGCATTGCCATTCTCGGCTTGACGGTGCTTACGTCTTATTTCGTTAACGGCATGTTCCACGACGTTTCGATCATGCCCATTCTCGGTTCGCTGTTCTATTTCCTGCTAGGGCTGACGAGTTACTTGGAGTCAACCTCGCCGCGCCTTGGCGTCGTGGTCGACGCGACTCCAATGAACGCAACGCAAGCCCAACTTCAAACACGGCGGGCTTCGTAATAAATGCGATTCTCGATTGAGCCGCCCGACCCTTGGATCACCATAACTGCCATTGGCCATAGCGAACGACGTATAACCCAAGCAGTCCGTTGGTCACGGCGTGCGCCACCACACAATTCCAAAACTTACCGGTTCGCAACATGAGCCAGCTTAGGAGCGAGAACCAGACAAGTGCCGCGACGGCTTCGTTGGGGTGAGTCAAAACGCCGTAACCAGTACCGCAAACCAAACCAGCCCATCCAATGTCTTTGAAACGTACTTTTAGCCACTGGCCGCTGTGGACGGCGCGCATCAAGAACCCTCGCAAAAACAATTCCTCGGCGAGCGGAACGATAATCACCAACAAGCCAAACCTTGCTGCGATGAAGAAACCTCGCCAAATCGTCGAGTCGATTTGCTGAAAAGGGTTGAACTGGCTTCGTTGCCCCAACACAGAAGAATCTACGCCTGCCCATGCGACCAGCCTCGGTTCCGACGCCAAAGCGCACAACCCGATCCACAGCACCGCGCCGGATACTCCGACTGCCCATGCAAGTCCATCCGTGGCGAGCGCGAAATGCTGTTGATAAACTCGCCAATAAAACGCCAGAATTGCGCCGACGAAGAAGAGCTTGACAACTGTCAGCGCGACATATCGGCGAACTTCGCTGACCTCGTAATTCAAGAGCGAATTGTCATTGCCGACAACTTGGACCGATTGTTGGGCCGTGATGTTCGCCGGAGCGTCGGCCGTGAACTTTGGCTCGAAAAAACCCAGCAACAGGTAAAGGGCAAGCGGCAAGACAAATGGCAACCAGTTCGCCGGACCCGATGTTGAAGTCTCATTCAAGGAAGTCGAATCGGACATCGGCTCGTCAACTTTCTCGTGGGCCCGCAAAACACATCGTTGACATCGGTGCCTCGCTAGCACTCGTTTGACGACACTCCGCACCTAGTTTTTTATTCTGCTTCGTTCTGGGTAACTTCTTTTCGACTGCGATCCTGACCAATCAAAAGAAACTCCAAATTGGTTTGCTTCCTAACCTTTATTTTCGTTTGAGACTCGAAAACGCTCGTCAAAGTCTTCGCCATCGGCAAAGTCGGTCCAGTTAACCTATTTCCATTTTAACGTCTTTGCCAAGTATATCAGTTTTGCGTTGAAATCCATGTTTAACGCCGCCGATAAACACCACAGGAATATCCCTCAATGTCCCCGTATGCCAATTGGTGATAATCGTGCCAACAAGAACCCCGTGGAATCAAGTCCCTTTGCTGATTGTGTTTGTCGGGCTCGTCGCTTTTTTCGCAAACTCGACCCAAGCACAAACCGTAAACGGCCAGCCTATTAGTGGTTTGCAGTCGGGTCGATCGATCGTCCCTACCATGCAACCTCGACAAGGTATCAGCGACCTCGAACGACAGAACTTGACGAATCGTCCTGCGGATGACGGCGAATCGGTCGCGGGTTTATTGCAAAGCGTGAAGGGTGACGATTCAACTTTAGAAATCATTGTCGGTCGAGGACGGCTTCTCACGCTAAACGAAGCCATGGCTGCTGCGGAAGGCGAAACTCCAAGCATTGCAGTCGGCGATCCTACGGTGTTGGACTTTGACGTGCTCCCCAATTCGCGCATCATTCGCTTGTTAGGCAAGCGGGTCGGAATGACTGACTTGTCGATCGTCACGGGCAATGGCAAGTCATACAACTTTGAAATTCATGTGGTTTACGATTTGAATTTGTTGCGGGCCTATTTGAAACAGTTGTATCCGGACGCAGCTTTGAAAATCTCGCAGATGTACGAGCACGTCGTCGTCGAAGGCGAAGCTCCCGATGTCGATCAATCCAATCAAATCATTCAAACCGTCCAAGCCTTTTTGGCATCCGCTCAGGTTGCACGAAGTGTTCAAAATTCAGATAGCGCAGGTACTCCGAATAATCGTCCCGACTACGAACAGCCCGCGACGCCAGCCGACCAACGTCCGAAAATTTCGCCTGCGGATGGCGAAGCCGAATCTAAACCTAATTCCACCGTCACGCTACCGGAGCCGCGAATCATTAACTTAATCCGCGTTCCCGGCGTTCAACAAATCATGCTGCAAGTGCGCATCGCGGAATTGAACCGAACTGCTTTGCGCCGAACTGGCACGGACTGGTTGTACCGCGACTCCTCTGGTCGTACGTTTGGAAGCCGCCTTGGATCGAACAGTACTACGACCGGCACCACAGCAGGCGCCGACCCAGGATTCTTGGGGCTGGCTTTGGGATCCGCGAACACTGCGTTTGCCATCATTCCAAACGCGACCATCGCTTTGGCTTTGGAACACCTACGAACCAACCAAATCGTCAATATTCTCGCCGAACCAACCTTGGTGGCGATGCACGGACAACAGGCAAGTTTTCTCGCAGGTGGCGAGTTTCCCATCCCGGTCCCGCAAGGAGGCAGTACCGGCGGAACAGGAATCTTTACGATTCAATACAAGGAGTTTGGCGTGTTGCTAAACTTTACGCCTTACATCATGCAAAACGGAGCCATCCGTTTAAATGTCGCGCCGGAAGTTAGCACTATCGATCAAACGATTGGAGTCAGCGCCAATGGATTTGCCGTTCCGGGGATCAATACTCGCCGAGCCAACTCGACCGTCGAATTACATGAGGGGCAAACGCTTGCTTTGGCAGGTTTGTTGCAAGCCGAATTGGAAGGCGCTACCGATCGCCTGCCGGGCCTTGGCGACTTGCCCTATCTCGGCACGTTCTTCAGCAATACAAGTCACGAGCGAGTGGAAAAGGAATTGATCATCCTCGTAACTCCCTACCTAGTGGACGCTATGGAAGAGGACGAGATCGGATGCTTGCCGGGTCAAGAAATTCGCGACCCCGACGATAAAGAGTTTTACCACATGAATCGCATCGAAGGCCGAGGTCCGAATAACGGCTTTCGAGCCACAAATAGTTGGTACAACAACAAGGATTCAGGGGTCAAATCATCAACCTCAGGGATCGCTGGTCCGTACGGATTTTCCAACTAAACGATTCCCGGACAATTTAGTCTCAAAGGAGTGAGCTCAAATGCGGCGGCTAGAGATTATGTTTTCAATTTGTTTCGTGCTCGTCGGCGGACAAGCACTTTCGGGTCAATCGCTTTGGAGCCCTTATGGTTGCTCTAACCAATGCAACTCGGGTTGCTCAGGTTGCCAAACGAATAACTGCGGGCACCAAAGCTGTTTCATGGGTTGCTTGACGAAGCATGATCCGGATTACTTCGAAGCGTATGACGTACGACCGTTCGGCAGTTACAACGACCATATCATTCAAACACAACGCCACCACGGAATTGTCGCCCAGTTCGTATTTCATCATTACGACTTTTCCTTCAACGAGTCGGACGGAATCTGGGGCTTGTCGCAAACAGGAATGCAGAATGCACAAAAACTCGCGCGGCGCTTAGCGACCACTCCCGCGAAAGTGCTTGTTGAGCCGACGGGACGCCTCGATTGGGACAACACGCGCCGCCAACTGGCGTGGCAAGCTCTCATGTCCAACGGTGTCAACTGTAGCAGCGATGATGTCGTCCTAGGCTATTCGCATATTTTGGGACTTGTGCCGACAGAGCCTGAAACGATTTACAACCGCCGACAACAACCTTCGCCCTATGTCCAAGGCTACGATTCATCGGGGTCAGTCGGTTCGGGTTCGTTATTGGGCGGCGCCAATGGCTCGCAACCAATAAACTAAGCAAATTCATTCGGAGGAAGAACAGCGTGACCATTTTAAACCGACACCTTGTGGCCTTATTCGGGATCATGTCTTGCTTGGCGACAGGATGCAATTCCAGTTTGCCGCTAGACTCTGGGCCGTATTCTCGTGGCGGAAACGCGACGATGAATGCCCCGATGGAGCAAAACGTCGCGGATCCAAGGCTCGCGAATCAAATCGCCGAGGCGCGCCAGATGGAACGATCAGGCCAACTGACCGATGCGCTGAATCGCTACGTGCGACTTGCGGAAACTCACCCCAATAACTCATTGGTGTGGCATCGCATGGCGGTAACATATAACAAGATTGGACGCCAGGACCATGCCGAGACGTGTTACGAACACGCATTGGCATTGGATCCCATGAACGCCGAATTGCTCTGCGATTGCGGATACGGCCAATTCCTCCAAGGCGACATGGCATCCGCCGAACAATTTAGTCGCCGCGCATTGGCGATTAACCCAGGCCTCCAGCGCGCCAGCAACAACCTCGCATTGGCCCTAAACAAGTCCGGCAAATCAAACGGTGAATTGGAGAAATCCCAAATGGCGGGCACCCGTTTCCATCAACCGACACCTAACTTCGAACAGACTCTGCAAACCCCGATGGACGCTCAACGCCAGGTCCCTGTAGTTTCTGCTCAAGACATGGCATCCCCCCTCGCCTCTCCCGCGACCATGGCAAAAGTAACTTCACCGATGCCGATGCCAATGCCGATGCCGATGCCGAAAATAATGCCAGCGCCTCTTTCGCGGCCAATCGCGCAACCGATAGTGCAAGCCCAACCAAAGCCGCACACCGTTTCTATGCCGATGGCGCAAGCAAAGCCAATGACCCGTCCATCGGAGGAAAACGCACAACACGTTTCAGCGCAACCGAAATCCATCGGGTTGACCAACCAACCAGACGCCAAGACCGTTCACGACAAACCCATTTCTAAGGCCGAAGTCGCCCGACTCGACTACTATGCTGCCGACCCATCCGCGCCTGTGGATCCACCACTCACGGTCACCATTGAATCCGCTTCGGTGAAGCCGAAAGCGTTCAACCAACCGCCAAAAGCCTTAACCCAGCCCATGCAAGCGACCCGTTTGGACTCAAACGATGAAACAAGCGGTGTCAAGTTGACATTGTCTTCGGGCACGGAAGAAAAAGAAGTAGTTGAAGAAGAAGTAATCGCCAAAGAAGAAATCCGAACCGTCAAACGCTCAGAAGAACCTAAACACGGCGTCGTCCGTCGGCTCGGCGATAGCGATTAGGAGTTAACCGGAGGGAATTCGTGCCTAATTTTCGTCCGCCGACGCATCACAGGCCGGTCGGCAAGTAGTTCACGATGTTCGGCCGATTCATGGTGGTGAGTCCGTCTGTTTACCTCCGCTCGATTTTTTCCTTAGAATTTCCCCTTTTCGCTGCCGATTTCTTGGCCTGGCTTGAGTGTTTTTAGGAGTTTTAGAAAATCAGTATCCGTGGTCAAGATGAGTCGAGTGTCCGCGTCAATAGACTTTTCGTAGGCTTGGAGCGTTCGGACAAAGTTGAAAAAATCTGGCGACTTGTTGATGACTTCAGCGTACTTGCGAATGACTTCTGCATCGGCGCGGCCTTTGGTTTCGCTTGCTTCCTTCTGGCCAAGCCCTTCGATTTTTTCGCATTCCGAACGAGCTGCGTTTAGAATCTTGGCCTTCTGCTTCTCGCCTTCTTTCACGATAAGCATGGAGATGGCTTCTCGTTCGGAAATCCAACGATCGAATGTTTTCTGACGAACGCTTTCGACAAACATGAGTTGCGAAATTCCGACGTCGATAATTTCAATGGCAACTTCGGATTGCCCTCCTTCGGTGGTTTCCGTGAGACGGCGCTGCGTCTCTTCCCGAATTAGGTCAAGCAATTTCGTGCGCCCCAATTTGATGTTCGTAGGCTGAGCAGTCTTTTCGGAAGGTTTGAGTTCCGCCGGAAGAGCATCCTTGGGAACTTCGGACAACTCACTGACCAACGCTAGGCTATCGTCGGCCGATGGAAGATCGCGATCAGTCGTGCGAACCAACTCTGCCAAATCGTAACCGCCAATGATGTCACGAATGGCGCTTCGAGAAATCTGTGCCACCCGCTGTTCGGCCAATTCGATGGTCCGCAATCGCTGAACAAAAACCCTCGGGTTCTTAATTCGCCATACCGCCCACGGGTGTAAGTCAATTTTCTTGTTGTCGTTCGTGTTGACGTCGTTGACAGGTGTCGCTGAGTCTCCCCCCCAATATTGTTTCGTTTTCGGAAGGCGCTGAACCGATTCGAACAATGGAATACGGAAACAAATGCCGGGTTCGTTGTATTCTCGAACCGGTTTTCCGAGTTGCAGAACCACGGCAAGCTCTCGTTCGGAAACGATGAAGACAAAAAACGACGCCAAAAGTAGAAGAACTGCCGCGAAAGCAAGGGACGGAATAACGTATTTCATGGTTCCATTCGACTCGGTTAAGAAACGGTATCAGTGGCGAGAACACGTTCGCAATCCATCGAGCATCTATTTCGGCTTTAGCGCATCGCCGAGATTCAACAGCATGCCTTTGAGTTCGGAATCCAGAATCGTGATCGGTCCACATTTTTCAAAGATCTTTTCCATGGTTTCGAGGTAAAGCCGCTGGCGTGTGGCTTCTGGCCCCAATTGGTATTGTTCATATTTTTGAGTCAATGCTGAGACTTCGCCTTCGGCTTCTGCTAGCCGTCGCGAGGAGTATCCTTCCGATTCGCGAACCAATTGATCGCGTTTCGCTTCGGCCAAAGGAATAATTTGATTCTGCTCGCGGCGAGCTTCATTCACCAATTGGTCGCGTTGTTGGATCGACGCGATAACGTCGTCAAAAGCCGGCTTAACGCGGTTGGGAGGTGTTACTTTTTGCATCTGCAATTCAAAGATATCGATTCCGCATTCGTAACGAGCAAGCTGTTCTCGCATGGCTGCAATCGCCGCCAAGCCAACTTCGACTCGCTTGGTTGTCAGTAATTCGTCGGCCGCATAATCACCGACGGCACGATTCATAACGGTACGAGCAACTTGATTGATCAGACGTTCGACGTCGCGCTCGTCAACGCTAAACAAAAACTTCTCGGGATCACTGACTCGCCACATGACGTTCCATTCGACTACGGCCGCGTACAAATCGGCTGTCACCATCAGCGACTCGCTTTCATCGCCCCGATTAACATTCAACTTGCCCGTCTGTTCGCGTTCTCCAGAAGGTAAGCGAAACGTGTGGTCGCTCATATCTACTAACATCCGAGATTCGACCAACGGGATCTTAAAATGAAGCCCGGGGCCGGCCGTGCGACTGAATGCGCCGAACCGGAGAACGACTGCCTGTTCATGGGCCGGGACGGTGAAAACACTGCTTAACAATGTGTACGCCACGAAAATTCCAGCAAGGATCAGTGGAGCCCATCTTGCCAATTGCTTTGGATCGATTTCGATATTCTGATTCGACAAGGGTCTAACCATGCGTTTTCTACCGATTCAGGAGTTCTTCGTTGGCATTCGACACGCAACAAGTGTTCGCCACCGCAATCCAAAAGTATACGTCGTCGATTGCTGAGCGCGGACAATCCAATTCGCACCGCTCAATTCAGGCAAAAATGTTGCATCTCAACTGAATCAAGCTTCGAGGTCATGTTTTTGCTTCGAGAATTGAACCGGTTATAGCAGCAATATTGCATTTGACGGCGAACGTGCGACGACACCCTGGAAAAGCAAAGTGCTTCTTCGATTCCGCCAGCAAATAGTCACTAGTTCGATTTGGCAATTGCTAATCGAACACTCAAAAGAATCCGCGTACACAGCTTGTACGTGAATCGCACAGAAGATGCGGCGGGCGACGAAACTATTGCGCCAAAATCAATGGCGAAAAAACCGAATTGTCCGACCCGTCGTCGTCGTCGTAATCAGGCAAGCCACCTGGATCTTTTAGCACCGCTGGCTGCACGATCAGTGTCTTGTTGCCGCCGCTAAAATCTACGCTCATGATGCGGACGCCAATAAGGTCGACAATCCTGAATTCTGCGTTGTTGCCGGGACCGGCAACATCCGAGTAAAGCAAGATCGCGCGTGTCTGGCCGATAATTCCTTGAAGTGAGTTTTCGATACCGGCGCTAATTCCAGTATCGCCGTTCAAGCTGACGGGAGTACCCAAATCCAATGTGTTATCTGGGAAAAAAGACAAGTCGTGCGCGTTTGGCCCATAAGTTATCTGTCGCTTGAGGTCCGTCGTTGAGTTGTTTGGATCGCCGACATCGACCGTTCCAAAATTCCCAGCGGACGTGGTCTTCGCAGGAAAGATAGAAATTTCTAACGTCCCATCGGGCCCGGAAAGCACGTTCGCAGAATCTTGCCGTTCAGGATCTGAGACTCGAAAAACGTCCTTGAATATTTGTCGATAAGTGGTTTTACCACCCTTCACTTCGACGGTGTAGAACAATGGAGTCGGCGGAGTTTCTGCCGTATCGAGGATGCTGGTTGTGATGAGGGCCGGATTACTTCCCAGGACAGAAGTGAAATAGGCTTGAGCTCGTTTGTACTTTTCGTAATCCTTTAGTAGGTACGCAAACGGACTCAGGGCCGAATTTATCTCTGAGCCCGGTGGAATGTAAACTCCTTTGGAAGGCATGATCACAGCGGTACTAACCGCTTCGACACTTGCGGTTTCATGACCGATTGCCGGAGCGATGATTAACGGCAATGGACCGTCGCCCGCACCACTTCCTTCGACGCTGCGCCGCGTAGTGACTTGAACGGCATTATATGGAGTCAAACCCCAATCAAATTGCCAAGCGCCACCAGCCATGTGTGCCTTTCCGAAACGAACATCGCGAGCAGCATTGACAAGGATGCTGGGGGATTCGGCCGCATAATGCCGAGCTGCAAATGCAATCGCTTGTGCGCTAGCCGCCGTCTCGACTTGTGCTGGGGTTTTGTAAGCTTTCGTTCCCAAACCCGGGAGCAGCTCGGTTCCTCCCGCCAATGACGATGCGTCTGAACCAGCTTGAAGTTGCGTTCGAGCCATCATCATCCAGCCAACATCCAACGCGCAAGCGACGATGCCGAGTAACAAAGTCAAACAGAGCGAAACCAAGACCAGAACATTGCCCTGTCGCGTGCCCAGCAAAGAACGATTACCTTGTTCGACAAAAATGGTTCGGTCCATGGCATTCACCTTTTACCTAAACGAGTTGTTTTCTCATGGCGACCTTGGCGGCCAACGATTATTCCCGGCGCATCGTCGACGCACTTGTAAACGACCTACCTCCGAGAATTTGTGAAAATCCCCAAGTGTTTTCTGAAAACGGAATAATGGCTCGCACGGTAATAGTTTCTTTGGATCGAATTGATGTCAAGCTACTCGGCGACCCACCCGAATTCAGGATCTGCACGGAACGGCCGGTCGAACTAATGCCACCGCGATCTAAATAAGTGTTACAAATACTTAGCACGGTTGCGTCAGTTGAACCGGGGACGATTGCGACGCGAGACGCTTCGCGAACTGCGTTCGTCGCAATCTGATTTATCATGACGACGCGGCCCAATTCGAGAATGCCGACCAGCAGCAACAAAAGTATTGGCAACACGATCGCCAACTCCATCATGGCGACACCGCGGCATTTTTTTGTAGTAAGTCGAACCGCCGAACCTTGAATTGTCGTCTTCATTGGATTCACACCCTTCCGCTTTTGTTGGCTTGAAGCGTTAGACTAGCCCAACTAGTACGCGATTGCAAATCTAGCCACCCTTCATTCTCTGGAACAAGTCAATCAAATCAAAGACGGCAGGACCGAGGACAACCACGAATAACGCAGGAAATATGCAAAAGGCTGTCGGAAATAAGATTTTAAGCGTAGCCGTTTGAGCTTTTTCTTGAGCTTTTTGCATCCGTCGAGTCCGCAGCGAGTCGGCCTGCACGCGCAACGCATTGGCAATACTTGCCCCAAATCGCTCGGATTGCATGACCACGGACGCGAGCATACGCAGCTCCTCAAGATCGAATCGCTCGGCGAAACTTCGCAATCCTTCGCCTGTCGATTTTCCCATTTGGATTTGCCGATTCACGATGGTCAATTCGGTCGACAGCATCGGATACGCCGGACGCAAATCCTTGGCAACGCGAATCAGTGCGGCGTTGAGGCTCAACCCCGCCTCGACGCAAATCGTAGAGATGTCTAGCGCGTCGGGGATTGCTTTTCGAATCATGGATTGACGGAGCGATTTTTGATAGTCGAGCCACAATCCAGGAAAAAGGACGCCGGCGATCCCGGTTCCCAAACCAATCAATAACGAGTACCGAAGATTAATCGCTCCGAAGTAGTATGCGCCAAAGCCCACCAGAATAGGAATCGCCACCAATGCCGCTTGGGTCATATAGAAAAACGTCGACGTGTTCTTTTTATACAACCCAGCGTGAATCAACCGGCGGCGTAACTGCTCTGTCGAAGTTTCCTTTGGCACGACAGGAATTGAAACGCCGTGTGCCAGCGAACCGTCGACGGTTCCCGTAGCCTGCGATTGGCCAACGAGAACTAAGATCGCAACCAAGCAAACGAAACCCACGAATATCAAAACGATTGATGTCAGCATGGCAATTTCTAATATTCAAAGTTTACAATTTTTCGAATCCACAAGGCGCCAACGGTCATGAGACAAACCGTCGCAATGATCAACGACGTATGGTCAAGCAGCTTGAGTGCATACGTTCGATTGACCATGTACATGATGAACCAAGTAACGAACGGAATCACCAACAATAACACGGCTTGCATGCGGCCTTCAGCCGTCATGGCGACGATCATGCCTTTCAATTCGACTCGCTGCCGCATGACCCGCGACAGCTTATCCAGAAGTTCTGCCAAATTGCCGCCAGTTTGGCGCTGTACCAGGATGGCCAGGACCATGATTTTGACTTCCATTAGGCCGGTTCGTTCCGCCATCTGCTTGAGCGCATGCTCGAGCGGCAATCCGAGATTTTGCTGTTCGTAGCACAATCCGAATTCGGTTCCCACCGGATCCCGAAACTCGTCGGCCACCGCATTGAGGGCTTGCGGCGCGGTTTGTCCAGCGCGTAATACTCGACTCATCAACTCGAGAACATCCGGAAGCTGGTAGGCAAACTTGTTCTGTCGAATCTTCCGTTTGATCGAAACGTAAACAAGCGGAAATGCGGCACCGATCGCAAGTATGACGGCGATGACAGGAATGTTTCGCGTGAACAGATAGACTGGAACGCACACCAAACCGGCCACCACCAAGGACGTCAGCCAAACTTTTTGTAGGTTGACCGTCGGCCCGGCCTGCTTGGTCATCTCCCTAAACTTGCGCCACATGTCTGAAAATGAAAGGTACTTCGGGCTTTCGTTGACCGAATCGACAAACTCTTGTTCGTCGTCGAGCGAATTTTTTGCGCGCTGACGAACGTTGAGACGAAGCTCGTCTTCGACTTCTTTGAGCCTTTGACGTTGTTCGGTCTTGAAAACGTCGACTAACACGAGGTTGATCGCGAAGATGCCCAAAAACACCGCAAAGAAAGTCAGGATGCTCAGAAGGATCGGAATCATTTTCGGTTCTCATCCTTCCCGGCTTGGGCTAACTTTCGCTTTTCGAAAACGCGCGGGTCAATCACGCGTCCGCCGGCGGCCAAGCGATCCAAGCAGCGCGGACGCACGCCGGTTGCTTCGAAATATCCACACGCTTGGCCTTTTTCGTTCAAATGCGTTTGTTCGAATCGGAAAATGTCGTGCATCGAAATGATTTCGCCTTCCATTCCGGTGATTTCGGAAATGGCGTTTACTTTGCGCGGTCCGCCCGTCATGCGCACGGTTTGGATCACGATATTGATCGCCGAAGCGATTTGGCGGCGAATGGTCCAAATGGGAATATCCACGCCGCTCATCCCGACCATCATTTCCAAACGCATCAGCGCATCGCGCGGCGTATTGGCGTGTACGGTCGTCAAGCTGCCGTCGTGGCCGGTGTTCATGGCTTGCAACATGTCGAGGGCTTCGCCACCACGGCATTCGCCGACGATAATTCGATCCGGCCGCATACGCAGTGCATTGCGAACTAGGTCGCGAGTGCCGACTTCCCCTTCCCCTTCGATATTCGGAGGGCGGGTTTCCATGCGAATCACGTGCGATTGTTGTAATTGCAGTTCCGCAGCGTCTTCGATCGTCGCAACTCGTTCAGAATCCGGAATCGCGGAGGACAGAATATTCAACAATGTAGTCTTGCCGCTACCCGTGCCGCCCGAAATGAGACAATTCAATCGCCCTGCGACGCACGCGCGAATAAGATCCAGCATCTCAATCGTGATCGAATCATTTTCCATCAAATTTTCCGCTTTGAGCGGACAAGCGCCAAACCGCCGAATGGAAACGAGCGGACCGTCTAACGCCAGGGGCGGGATAATCGCGTTGATACGGCTACCGTCCTTCAATCGACCATCGACCATCGGGCTGGTTTCGTCGATGCGGCGACCAATCGCCCCGACGATGCGTTGCACGATTTTGATAACGTGGGCGTCGTTAGCGAATTTGATTTTGGAAAGCTCCAGTCGCCCGTGCTTTTCGACATACACTTTCTTGGCACCGTTGATCAAGATGTCCGTGACTTGGTCATCATGGAACAACGGTTCCAGAGGTCCGAGCCCAAACGTCTCGTCGATCACGTCGTTGATCAACGACTCTTTTTCCGCCGGGGTCAGATCGGCCGACCGTTCGTTCAGCACAAGTTCAGCATTGCGGCGAATTTCCGTGCGCAGATCGTCCTCGTTCAGCGTTCCAATCACCGAAAGGTCAAGCTTTTCGATCACATCACGATGCACTTGCGATTTGAGCGACGAGATCACCGCATCCCGCTCGCTCATGTCGTCGATCGAAACTGCGCTTTCGAAAGCCGATGCGAATTGTTGGTGCTCGGCCGATTCGGAACTAATCGGAGACTCTAATTCCGTCGCATACGGCGAGTCTGAATCGATCGTGCCAATGACTTCTTCCAAATCGCCATGGAATCGTTCCACAAGCGAATTCTTTTTTTGCTTAGTCGCCTTGTTGTCGCGCCGCCAGAGCATGTTCAAGTCCTATTTGGAAACGATGAGTCCCGATCCGACCAAGTGCGGCTTATTTCGCTTCGGCGGCAGAGGGTTGAACTGAAAACATTTGATCGTGGTTGGCACCACCACGATTGAAGCGAATCGGCACCACGGTGCGAGATTCTTTCATCGTGCGGAGTTCCATTGACACGGGTTTGATGTCCGACAATCGCGATCCAAGGTATTGATTTAAATCGACGATCAGTCGCGGTTCGAGCGATTGACTATCGTCAATTCCGCGAAGTGCCAGCGTGATCGTGCCGATCCCCACAGCTTGGGTGACTTGTGGGAGCATTTCCTTCGTCACAATGAGCGTAACGGAGCGGGACATTTCTTTGTTTTCGGCGCTATCATCGCGCGGAATCAATTGGGTATCGACCGCCAAAATCTCCACATTTTCCAAAAGCACGATTGAACGGGGTTCGTTTTCACTGTTGACTGAATTAAACCGGTCGAAGATTTGGTTCTCCCATGTCACCACCACGTCAACGCGATGGCCGGGCAACAGTAATCCGGCAACTCCCGTTGACTCAATGGGGGTTTGGACCGCGACCGCGACCATTCCCGCAGGAATTCGTTTGCGAGATTCGTCGCTGATCGCCATTGCTTCAGCAGTTGGTTTTTCGTTTTGCCGATCGATTTTTTGGTTAAGTTGATCGACTCGCGAGAGTAAGCCGTCAAATGTCGATTTCAGTTTATCGACCGCGTCAAGAGTTGGCGAATCTTTGGCGGTCGCGTTTTCAAGGGTTGCGTTCTTCAGCAAGTCGGCGATGTTGGTCACAAGCGTCGGCTCGACGCTCGTTTTATCGTTCGGATTGCGCATTGCCAAACTAAGCGTTCCAAGCTCTTGAGCCAAGACGAGGTTTTCGTCCATTTTGGCCCTCACTTCTAATGTGACAGATTTCAATTCGCGTCTCAAATCAGACCCCTGAGCCACCTTTGAATTTTGTCCGACAGCGAGTACGCGAACGTTTTCCAACAGCCGCGTACTAAATGGACCACCTAGCGTCTCAATGTTCTTCGTCATGACCCAAATCACGTCGACTCGATTCCCGGCAACTAAGTTCTTGCCGAGGCTGGAAGATTCCGTGTCAGTGTCGATAGCGACGGCTAAAAATCCCGAGTCGGGCTGTAGTGTCGTGGGAGCATTGTCAAGCTGAGCGGCCAATAGCGGCTGGCCTTGAAAAATCGGGTAAATGCAATACTTGCCGACCACTTGATCCGCCGACGCCAACGCTCCGGTCGGGATTTTGTCGCTGGGCCAATCGACTGATTTTAACATGTTCGACTCGATTTTCGAACCCAATTCGATCCCAATTTTTGCGGTGATAATTTTCTGGCTCGGAAGATTGGCGTTTCCTGAACGATTCCAGGTCATCACACCGGCCGTTGCACACACTCCGCACACTGCGGCCAAGATGCCGACGATTAATGTTCTAGGACTCATTGCTATTCACCCTGTCAATTGAAAACGATTGAATAAAACTGAAAACTGATTGTGTTACCGAGTGATCACCGCACCAATAATTAGCGAAACAACGATTCCCAGTGAGATCATCGCGCTGAACGGGATGAGTCGTCCATGAGGATTCGGACCGTTCGCCACGTCTTGCACCGATTCAAATGAATCTGCACAAGCAAAATTTTTCCCAAAAACCGACATCCGAAGGGCCAACAAATGCAAACTTTGTAGCACGCCGCGCCAGCCCTGAGCGCGCCCCACAAACAAAAGAAAATAACCAACAGTCGCCACGCATCCGATCAGGATTGCCGGAACTAACAGGGTTGGCCCAAGCCAAGATCCAATCGCCATAACGAATTTCACATCCCCCGCACCGAGCCCTCCCATCAAATACGGGATCAGCAGAATCGTCAGCCCAAATAGTGAACCAACCAGCGCGAACCAAAGTCCTTGCCAGCCGCCTACGCATACCCCGTAAACAAGTCCACTAAGAAAACAGGGGAACGTCAGCAAGTTGTAGACTTTGAATTTCGAAACATCGGTGATCGACGCCACTACAGCGCAACCCAAAACAACCAAGATTGGAATAATGCCAACCATGACCAGAACCTTTCTGGTAAAAAATTTTCTGCAAAAGCCACTCAACAAATAATTCGACTATGGGATTCCGTTGGCCCCGTCCTGAAACAGCGAACTGATACTTGTTCCAAGCGCCGTGACACCAACGATCGCCACAAAAGCAATAAGAATCACAAGGAGACCGTACTCCACCATCGTGGGTGCGTCTTCGTCCTTGAGAAAAGTCTTAATCGATACTAGAAAGCGTTTCATAGGCACCTCTCGCGTTCGGAAAACACAAAAAAAGGTGCCCATTCCATCGGGCACCTTGCAAAAGCCAACTTACGGCATCTTAGCGGCGGCGTCTGTGAACGTACCGTTGACGGCGGTTCCCAGCAGAGTTGCGCCTGCCGCAACAACCAATGCGATTAGGACGACCAACAATCCGTATTCAACCATCGTGGGTGCTTCTTCTTCATTCATGAAGCGCTTCAAACCATAAACCAATTTGGACATGACAAAACCTTTCGAAAAGAGAAGCGGCGAAAATAACTTGAGTCACCTCAAGTCGAAACAAAAAACAAGCTTTGCCGTTGTATGCACGTTGCGTGCCAATTGCCTCGAGACGCTACGAATATCCAATAACTGCGCTCCATGAACTAGTTTCCTCCGATTTGAATGTGCAAAAAGCAAGCGTCGATACAAATCGGTATCGAATCGCAAAGGCGATGTGTAAACATGTTGTTGGCGCGCCGTTGACATCGTTGACAAGAGTTGATTGAAGAATCTCGCACCCATTTAAAGGATACCCGTTTCGCCAAGGTCCTTGCGAATAAATTGCTTGGCCATGAGTTCTGCGCGCGAAGTGACATTGAAGCGAGCATAAATTTCACGTACGTGATTATGGACGGTATGCCGACTCACGTCCAATTTGGTGGCCACTTCTTTTTCTGAGAATCCGTCCAACAAAGCTATGAAAACGCGAAATTGTGCGGGGCTAAGGCCATTTGAATCTGAGATCAGCAAATCGCCGCGAACCGACAATGTTGACTCATCGTCGTTCGCATCGAGGCACGCCACGGTGAACTCCATTTTGCCAAACCGAACCATATCGCCCGCCGTTGCGTAACCAATAACGATGCGTTCCTCGCCAATAAAGCTTCCATTGAGACTACCCAAGTCCTCAATTTTCACGGGTGAAAGCCGTGAGTCCAAATCCAAGCTAACTTTCGCGTGTAAGCGAGAGATACTTTTGCTGTTGACCACGAAATCCGCCGAGGATCCACGCCCCAGGATTTTTGACTCAGGTGAAACGACAAACCGAAGGCCTTGTTTGTTGGCTAAAATAAATGTCGCCAATGGTACGTTATCACACATTTTTAAAGCTGATTTCTACGAGCCTGAATTTGCTGCTTTTGATCTAATTTCCCTTTGTTTTTGTCGCTTTCCCCTGGTTTAGCGGGTTGCACAAAATAAAAACTTGCCCATAGGCGAATTTCAATTTCTCACAATTTTTCGCATTGATCTATTTAGGTCATTGTAATTGCTGACAGCGTTGAGTCTTATGGATTGGAGCGGATAAGGGGCGAACGGACTGGCGCTCGAAATGGATTTCCAATCGTCGCTTTAGTTTAGTCGTTTCAATATCAACTGCTTGGTGTTCGGTCGAAATCCGCGACTGACGCACCAAGGAACAACCACTTCCCATTATGTCGAACTTTCGCTGTCGATTTCACGTCGTCGGTTCCGATCCTTCGTTTCAAACTGTAACTGCAGTTGAAACAGAGTTATTGGGTAGCGGTGTTGAATCGCTGTTTTACCCCTGTTGGTCTGCATGTCATTCGCTGGGGATTCGGGCTAGCGATATTGTGGTCGGTCACGTTTCCGGAACTGTTGGGATTGAACTCTTCCGGCAATTTGTTCAGCGTCTCGTTCACGTTGGGGTCGCGATCCCGCGCGTCGTGATTGTCGCCGATCAACTTGATATGTCGCAGGAAATTGACCTGTTAAAACTGGGCGTCACGGAGTGCTTGATCCGTCCACTGAATCTTCGTCGATTTAGTTACTTGCTGCAATCGATTTTTGTCAAATCGCAGAGCATTGGAGCGAGCGAAGCCCAGACACAGTCGACGCACGGAAAGGCATTGGCCTCTCGGATTTACAAGTTGGCTGGCGTTGCCGCTAACGTATTGATTACTGGCGAAACCGGCGTCGGAAAATCGTTTTGCGCCAAGCAACTGCACTTGGCTTCAGCCCGCGCCAAGAAGCCGTTCTTAGTAGTCAATTGCGCTGCGATCCCCGAGAGCTTGTTCGAAAGCGAATTGTTCGGCCACGAAAAAGGTGCTTTCACGGGTGCCGATCACAAACACATTGGGAAACTCGAATTTGCGGGCGAGGGGACGGTTTTTTTAGATGATGTCGATGCTATACCATTGAATGTTCAGGCCAAATTGCTTCATGCTCTCGAGAGCCGCGAGTTTTATCCGCTGGGCTCTAACAAAACCGTCAAATTCAACGCGCGACTGCTTTCGGCCACCAACCGAAATTTGGAGGCACTCGCCGTTGTCGGCGAATTTCGATCTGATTTGATGTACCGCATGAACACTTACGAACTGAGTGTCGCGCCGCTGCGCGATCGTCCCGAGGAAATTATCGATTTCGCGGCCAAGTTTGCCGAACAATTTGCGGCGGAAAATCAACGGCCCGTTCCAGAAGTACATTCCGAGGCGATGGAAGTGCTGTTGGCGTATTCGTGGCCGGGGAACATCCGGGAACTTCGGAATGCGATCCAGTCGGGCGCGATCGACGCCGACGATCAAATCATTCGCAAGGAAAATCTGTCGGAAAAAATTCGGCTCGCAACATCGCAGCCGAAGTTACCACGTTCCACCGGAGAAATTTCTCCAGCACAACTCGGCGTAACGGTTCCGTTTCTAGACGATGTCCGCCGACTTGTCTCTGCACTCGTGCGCCACAATTTCAACCGAACCGACGCCGCTGCGGAACTGGGCTATAGCCGCACGACGCTTTATCACAAGCTCGACAAGCTTCAATTGTCGTAGGCCGAATAATTCGCGAACCAATCGTCGCGGCTCATCTCTTCCCCATCGATTGTTTGATAAAGCCGATGATCGCCATATGTCCTCCGCCGCCAACGCCGCCGGAACGTCGCTTTTTTTGGCCCTGGGCCCGGGAAAAAGCGATTGCTACAATTGAGCCGCAAGCTTCTCTAATACCCAATCGTTCCCTTTAAACGATCAGTTAAATGGTTCGAACCAAGTCCTTTTTGTTGCGATTCAGCCGCATTTTGGTCATCGCTTACGTCGCAGTATTAGCTTTCCTGATGATCTTCGAAAACTCAATTGTCTATCCGGCTCCCAAATACCCTGTCGGCGATTGGAAAACGACCGCCTTTGAGTTCGAGGACGCAAACTTTTCGGCTAGCGACGGCACGGCGCTTCACGGTTGGTTCGTCGAAAATGCCCAACCGCGAGCAACGCTTTTGTATTTTCATGGCAACGGCGAAAACGTATCTCATCTCGCGGACGTACTGCAAAGGCTAAACCGAGAATACCAGCTCAATGTTTTTGCGTTTGACTATCGTGGTTACGGCCGAAGCGCGGGAAAGCCAAATGAACGCGGAATACGAATGGATGCCAGGGCAGCGCTGGAGTGGTTGAACACGCGTACGAACACCGAACCAGAGGACGTAATTTTCTTTGGAAAAAGCATCGGCGGTGGAGTTGCTGTGGAGCTGGCATCGGAAAAAGGCTGCAAGGCATTGGTCTTGGAAAACACGTTCTCGTCCATGCTCGATGCAGCAAGCGTTCACTACCCTTGGATTCCCGTGCGTTGGCTAATGCGCAACCGATATATGTCGATTGAAAAAATTGCCAAGTGCCCTCAACCGCTACTCCAATCGCACGGCACCGACGATGGAACCATTCCCTTTGCCTGCGGGCGGCGATTATTTGACGCCTCTCCCAGCACGGACAAACAATTCGTCGAGATTCCCAACGGCGATCACAACGACGAAACGACTCCCGCTTTTTGGAATTCGTTCAGGCAATTTCTGCTCCGATTGGGCGTTTAACCGTTTTGGCAAACCCGGGGGTCAGCCGTTGGGCTCTAGGTTCACCGAGCCGAAAGAAACCGGACGCTAGCGCGTTCCGGCTTATAATTGGTAAGTTATTTACCGCTGTTTGCACAATGAGTCGTTGGGCCGTTCTTAGTACACCGAACAGAAATCGTTATCCATGTCGCGCAATTTTCGCACTAAAAACTTGCCTTGGATCGGAATCCTTCTGGTCCTAACTTCGACCAGTGCCGCATTGGGGCAGAAGCAAAAAATCGATCATGCCCAGATGCGCCAAAAAATGGTCGAACTGTACGTCCGGGGAGCGGGTGTCCAAAACGAACGCGTACTGACGTCGATGACCGATACGCCGCGCCACGAATTCATGCCGCGCAATGTTCAAGACCGAGCTTACATCGACGCCGGTGTTCCGATCGGTGAAGCACAAACGATTTCGTCACCATTCATCGTCGCCTACATGACCGAATCGCTAGACCCGCAACCGGAGGATCGCGTGCTCGAAATCGGTACCGGCAGCGGTTACCAGGCCGCCGTGCTCAGCCCGCTGGTCAAAGAAGTCTATACGATTGAAATCGTCGAGCCGTTGGGTAAACAAGCTGAAAAAACTCTCAAGCGACTCAAGTACAATAATGTTTTCGTCAAAATTGGTGACGGCTACCAAGGTTGGCCAGAACACGCACCTTTCGACAAGATAATCGTGACGTGCTCGCCGGAAAATGTTCCGCAGGCTTTGATCGATCAGCTCAACGATGGTGGGCTTTTGATCATTCCCGTGGGCGAACGCCATCAACAATCGCTCAACTTGATGCGCAAGAAGGGTGACGAACTCATTGTCGAATCGTTGCAGCCGACGATGTTCGTGCCGATGACGGGAGTCGCCGAGGATCATCGACAAGTACTTCCTGATCCAGCCAACCCGACGCTAAGGAACGGGGACTTTGAGGAAAGCTTGCCGGAAAACGGCCACATCGCCGGGTGGTATTATCAGCGACAGCTTGATTGGGCGGCTGATCAGTTGGCTCCGTCGGGTACGCATTTTGTACAGTTCAAGAATGAAACGCCGATGCTTGCCGCGCACTTGATGCAGGGCTTTGCGATCGACGGTCAAGTAGTGAAACACATCGAAGTTTCCGCGTCGATTCGGCTAACAGAAGTACGACCCGGACCATTCCCCGACGACTTGCCGTCAGTCGCGGTCACGTTTTACGACAAGGACCGCAAGGATTTGGGTACATCGTATATCGGCCCGTTTCGTGGCAGCAAGCCTTGGGAAAGGCATCAAGAAAAGATGCGCGTTCCGCCCGAAACCAAAGAAGCCATTGTCCGCATCGGCCTCTTCGGCTCTCTCGGCGTCGCCGCGTTTGACCATATTCAAATCGAAAAAGTCGATTGATTCAGCGGCTCATTTCGATTTGCTCAAAAGTTTCGATCTGCGGATATTGATCGGCGTCAGCTTGCGGCGCATTGCCGAGACGAACGCATAATCCGACTTGAAAGCCAGCGGCGGTGGCGGCGGCAAGTTCTGCGGAGATGTCGCTGAGGAACAATAGCCGCGCGGCCGGCATTCGACATGCGGCCGCAATTTTGGCGTAGCTCGTCGATTCTCGCTTGGGACCAATAGTCGTATCGAAATAACCTGAAAAATGGCCGCGCAAATCGCCATACTCGGTGTGTCCGAAGAACAACTTTTGGGCTTCGATGCTTCCCGATGAGTAGATAAACAATTTGATTCCGGCAGCGGACCAAGTCTTGAGCCGCAATGGAACCTCGGGGAAAACATGTGCAATCAACTCGTGCGATTCAAATCCGTTGCGCCAGATCAAACCTTGCAATTGCTTGAGGCCGGTTGATTTAGAATCGCCGTCCATCAGTCGCAGGACTTCGCCTCGAACGAGCGCCAAGGCTTCAGCGCGAGAAGCGGAATGCGCGGATACCACATTAAACTGGGAGAGGTCTCCTTCGTTGGCAATCAATCTGCACGCAGTGGCCACTTCGGGCTCGTCGAAATACTCGGCCAGAAACGAATCGAGTTCGCGCCTAACGTAAGGAAACATCTGCCGATAAACAAAATCGATCGAGGACGTCGTTCCTTCGATATCTAGCACGATGCCATCAACCGAAAAGGAAATCACACGTCCACCACGTTTTGAATTTTTCCTTCAACAGCTTTGTTCAGGTACTGCGGGCCCAAACAGATGGGCGGATGGTCGACATGACGACTGTTTTCGACGTATTCCGGCGTCCAGCCAGCTTTGTCTTCAAACAAGCGAATGCAGCGAATCGATTTGGTTGAGCAAAGATTGAACCAATGTTTTGTCCCGCGTGGAACGTTGATCAGATCGCCCGATTCGACAGTGATGCTGAACACGGGACCGTTGTCGGGATGAATATGAAACAAACCACTGCCTGCCACCGTAAAGCGGACTTCGTCCTCGCTGTGCGTGTGCTCTTTGTCGAAACGGGCAAGCATCGCGTCTAGATTCGGCGTTTGGGGATTGACGTTAATCACGTCGGCCGTAACGAACCCCCCCTGCTCTTTCAGCCGTTCGATCTCTGGCGTATAAGCGTCCAGAATGTCTTGATCGGTCGCACTTGCGCCGACACGTCCCGCGACATCCCAATGCTCGTACCAAATCCCAAATGGATTTAAGAAGTCGCGAATCGCAGTGATATCGGTGATTTCGCGATTTTGTTCTTTTACGAAGATACTGGCCATGATTACTCTCTCTACTCGATTGAATCCGAAGGGTTCATTGCCATTTTTCGGGATAGCAATTGGAAAAGGCAAATGTGAATTTTGGGGGGAAAAAGCGCCAGGCCCCGCGTCCCGGCATTATAACCCTCGAGGCATCAGCTACCAAGTTGCAACTTTCGGCCTAGGCATTCGAACAGAAACTCAAAAATCTCGATATGTCGAGTTGCTTCGGCCAAGTCGTGCCCCCAAGTGTACAGACCGTGTCGCCGAATCAAATAACCGTGGCACGGATCGCCGCTCGACGCAAAATAAGCGTCAACTTGTTTTGCCAGAGCGGGAATGTCTTGCGTGTTGTCGAAAATCGGAACCCACTCGCGATGTTCGTGTGTCTTCACACCTGCCAAGCCTTTGAGCATTTCGTAACCGTTGATTTCGATCCCACCATCGGCCGCAAATCGTTCCGACAGGATCGTGGACCAAACCGAATGCGTGTGCAGTACTGCACCCACGTCCCCGCGCCGCGCCAGGCCAAGGTGCAATAGAGTCTCCGCCGATGATGCTGGTTGTCCTGGGACTGTTGCCAGTCCATTCGCGCCAATGCGAACAAAATCGCATGCCGCCAATCGGCTTTTGTCTTTGCCGCTGGCAGTAACGATCAGTTCAATCGGATCCCGTCCGATGACCGCACTGTAATTGCTGCTTGTCCCCAGCGACCAACCGCGCCGATGAAACATCCGGCCGCACTCACGCAGACGCGCAATTGTCGCTTCGCAGCCGCGCAAGGGATGAGATTCTGTCGTTGGGTTCATTTGGTTTAGCGGTTCGAGGAGCCTAAAGTCCTTAAGCCATTTTCCGAAACGGGACGAGGGAACAAGATTTTGGGCAGCGACGATTTAGCTGTGCATGCGCGGCAGCGGATCGCCCGTCGCGATAATCTCGGCTTCGAGCGCGGCGAGTTCTTGCAGCCGTTGTTTCACTTTGACTTCACTTTGAAAAAGTTTAGCGAGACGAATATAGGTACTGTGATGCCGGGCTTCGGATTCGAACAAGCTATCGTAGAACGCAGCCAGCTCCGGGTCGGGAACATGTTTGCGTAGCAAGTCAAATCGTTCGCACGAGCGGGCTTCGATTAAGCCGGCGACGAGCAACCGATCGACAGCGCGATCGGGTTCGAACTTGCGCACCAAGTCATTGAGTTGGCGGCCGTAGTTGCTCGGTCGCAGCTTGCGAAAGGCAATCCCGCGCCGCTGCAATAGATCGAGCACCATCCCAAAATGCTCCAGTTCCTCGTTGACGATTTCGGCCAAATCGCGACACAATTCTCCCCGATCCACGTAGGAAAACAGTAGATTCATCGCGCAACCAGCGGCCTTTTTCTCACAGTGAGCATGATCGATCAAAATCTCTTCCAAGTCCTGATCAACTTGACGCAGCCAGCGCTCGGAGGACGGTGATTGTAGGCTTAACATAAGACAACCCAATTCGATTCGTTGTGGACCGTCGTTATACGTGGGTTAAAGCGAAAAATCCAGGCGGAGAGGTATTTGACCGACTCCAGCGGCTAATGCGATAATTAAAAAATGACAACTTTCCATTTGACGGCCGACTCGGATGACTTGGTTTACTACGATGAAATGTGCGCCAAGACGGCGCAGCGTTTGATCGATTTCATTCGCTCGTTTGTGTCTTGTGCCGTGGCGTTTTCCGGCGGTGTCGATAGCGCGGTCGTGGCGCGTGCAGCGTTCGAAGCATTGGGCGAACATGCACTTGCCATCACGGGCGTCAGCCCAAGTTTGGCCAGCGGTGAACTAGAAGTCGCGCAACGCATCGCACAGCGAATCGGCATTCGCCATCGGGTCATTTCAACTCGCGAAACGGAACTGGCCGAATATCAACGCAACGATGCGCGGCGCTGCTTTCATTGCAAATCG
>JANMEB010000413.1:0-13241 GCA_031376585.1 Planctomycetota bacterium
GCGTTCCTGGCGCGTCGTTCGAATCACGAGCACCGATGCGACAACCGCCAGCAACGTAACGAACGCCCCGATTTGAAACCATCGCGTTGGATAAAGGGGCCGGGCGCTCATAGGTGGTCGGCAACGAGGCTCGTTTTTTAAATTGGATCCTCGCATCCCAACCGATGGGCGCGACCCAGCGTCGGATTCTTCCACGCCCTAAACAAAATCGTTCAGAGAAATCTTAAAGCAATTTCGTGGCACAAGCAATTTGCGGCAACGACCTCAATAGCAGTCGACACGAAAAAAGGCGTCAGGTTTGGAGCCGACACCTTTGGTTTGGGGCAATTCAACGAGCGACCAAGCCCCGACAAAGCGCGGGCGACATTCACATTCCTTACACGAGCAAGAGCTCGTCAATGGCAGCCTCCAGCCAATCAATGAGCGGCAGTCCTTCCGCAGAAGTGAGCGAACCGTCGTTCACCAAACTCGTAACTCGAGTCACCGCAGCGCGAAGTTTTGCCACGGCCTTGGCGACTCGATTGTTGGCAATGAACACTAGGGCTTGATTGAGTAAGTTTCTGATCGGATTGGCTTGGCCTTTGGACAAGTCGCCGAGTGCCAAGAACTCATCGATGGCCATTATGACGTCATCAATGACCGTAACAGGATCAACTCCTTCAATGACATCGTTCAATGCGATGGCTACCGTGGAGGTGCTGGAGTCACCGGCCAAATCGGTTACCCGAATGTGCAAATAGTACAAAGGGAGCGTCTCAAAATCGAGCGTTTGTGTTCCGTTAATCTGCAGCACGCCAGTGGTCGGCCCGATTTCGAACGGATGTGCAAAATTCTCGGGCTCAATGAAATACGTAAGCGTATCGCCGGCATCTTGATCGGTTGCGATGATGTTCCCTACGGTTGTTCCAACAGCAGCGTTCTCATCGACGCTGAAATTGTAATCGCTCACCGTGGGTGCATCGTTCATGTTGCTGAGGTCAATGGTCACCGTCGCCGTGCCAACGGCACCCGCTTCATCGGTCACCCGAACTTGCAAATTGAAGACAGGGGTCGACTCGAAATCCAGAAACGTCGCATTGTTGACAAAAACATTGCCACCGGTCGGATGAATTCCGAACGCGTTTCCTAGGTTACCGCTGACGATGGTGTAGGTCAGAGGATCGCCTTCATCCTGATCGGCTCCGTACACGTAGTCCACAATCGTTCCGTTGATGGCGTTTTCGTCGACGCTGAAATTAAAATCGCTCATCGTGGGCGCATCGTTCACATTCGCAACTTCAATTCGCAGGAAAAGGTCGACGGATTCGAAAGACGGCAAGGTTCTCGTCGCCGAGACGATCAAGTCAAAAAAACCGTTACTTTCATAATTCAGTGCAACGCTGTCGTTTACCGTAATATCGCCCGTGATTGAGTCGATGGCGAACGCATCGTTCAGATTGCCACTCACGATTGAAAACGTACGGTTGCTCAAAAAAGAACTCGGTTCGAAGCCAATCGAGGTGCCGTTGACGGTGTTTTCGGCAATCACAAAGTCCACGACTGGATTTTCGAAATCGAAATCGCTGAAGCGCCACAAATCGAAACGATCGACAGTTTGATTCTGCGAATTTCCGCGTCGGAGCACGCTCACATAAATCGAATCGCCAGTAGACTCGATGCCGCTAATCACCGAATTGGGATTCGGATAGGAATAGAAGTCAGTTAGTCTTTCGGCAACGCCTCCTGGCGTGAGATCGCAAATCCACAATTCAAAATCGTGAAATCCGTCGTCAGTGAGGAATGCTAATCCGCCATCAATAACCCTTAATTCTTTATCGAGCGTCAAGGAACCTAAATTTTGCGACACGGATACGGTTCCCGCCTCGGTTCCATCGGAAGTCCATATTCGATGTCCAGTGCCGTCCGTCGCGTCAAACGCGAGCAATTGAAGTGCGCCGCGATTAACGATCGTCAAATTCTTTGGTTCCGAACCTAACGGACCCGGTCGAATTTCCTTGACGACTTGCGTGCCAAGGGCAGTCCCATCCGTTACGAAAAGTTCCTGTCCGGTAGTGCTAGAATTCATAAAGAAATAAAGACGATCATTCAGTACAGCCGACTCGACAAACGCAAAATTCGGTACTTGGATCGTGATAACGTCCGAAATTTGCTCGAGATCGACGTCCAATCGCCGTAATGCAACGGAGGGCTGTTCTACCGTTCCGTTGGATGAGAAGAAAAATAAATCGTTGGCAAAACTTACAGGGTAATTGAAACTCCTCCCCGGGGCAGTTGCCACAACTCGAGTGCCTGCGTCGGTGCCGTCCGTTGTCCAAATTCGGGCCGTTGCCGACACAATATTCGATGCGGATTCACAGATATACAGAACATCGTTAACAACTTCAAAACTTCCCTGCGAATTGAAAGGCAACGAAAGCCGGGTTGTACCCTGTGGTGTCCCATCGGTAACCCAGATAAAAAAGTCTTGTGCGATTGAATCATATCTCCACGCGTAGGCCAAGTTTCCGGCCACCACCGTTTGGCTAAAAGCTCCAGTGGAAGCGGTCGCCAAAAGCTGTGATCCGGCCTGGGTCCCATCCGTTTGGAACCAATCACTGTTTTGCGAAAAAAGTAAATTGCCTTGAAACTCAGTCAAATAAGTTGCAAATGAGGCCGGACCCGAATACATATCGGCCGCCAGCTCGGTATTTGTCGGAGTTCCGTCCGTTTTCCAAATACCAACTCCCTGACCGTCCTTGGCTGCGACAAAATAATTCGTCTCGCCGACTTGCTCGAGAAAATTAACGGGCATCGCATCCGCATCCAAAAGTATTGGCGTCACCGCCGAGGCCAGCATGACTCGAACTTCCAGCGCTTCGCTGCACAATTCTTGATTTTCTTTTTTCAACATGGTGGCGTCCTGAAAATGAGTGATTTAAAACCTCGGATTCTAGCTAACATCAGTTCATGCCACCGCCCCTAACGAGGGTGGGTTTCTAACCTTGGCAAATAAAACACCACATTCAGGCGATTTGAACTAACAAAAATTTTATCCGGCAATTCTGCCTTTCTTGCGACAACCAAACTCCTGACGACCCTGCGGTTGGGGATTGGCATACGGATTGCTGCATTTCAACGACCGGTGCCGCGCGCCATAATCTAAACAATTGATCTCTCGGAACTCGGGTACGAGCCATGAATCCTCAAGTGTTCGATATCGAACCACTGGCGTCCGCCACTCAGCCGAACAAATCACCACGAAACTTGATACTGCGCCGCTCGCTTCATCGGCGACTTCTTGAACGCATGCTTGTTGCGTTTGGGCAACCTAACGTCACGTTCGAACTCCCCGGTGGCGAACAAGTATTGCCACAAGCCGCCGATGTTCCCAGCGTCGGCCGGATTTGCTTTGCCGATAAAGGGGCGCTTTGGCGAATCATCTCCGATCCGATGTTTCAGTTCGGCGAAATGTATTCGGCCGGTCGGCTCGTCATCGAAGGACCGATCGACGAAGTCACCATCGAGTTATTCCGCGCGATGCGAAGGGCGGGGATTCGCTCGAACTTGTTTATGCGTTGGTCCACCTGGCTGCACTGGCCGCGCGGCTCCACCCTGCGAGATTCGCAAAAAAACATTCATCACCATTACGACATCGGCAATGATTTCTATTCGAGTTGGCTCGATGAGCGGATGGCGTACACCTGTGCATATTTTTCCGAACCCAGCAGCACACTTGAAGACGCTCAATGCGCCAAATTCGATCACCTATGCCGCAAGCTGAGGCTCATGCCCAACATGCATGTCATCGAAGCCGGCTGCGGCTGGGGCGGGCTGGCCCTGCACATGGCCCGCCATTACGGAGTGCAAGTCCAAGCCTACAACATCTCACACGAACAAATCGGTTTTGCCCGGCAGCGAGCCCGCGATGAAGGCTTGGACGGTCGCATTGAATTCTTCGAAGCCGATTGGCGCACCATTCGCGGACAGTGCGACGCATTCGTCTCCGTCGGAATGCTGGAACACGTTGGCCACAAAAATTACCGGTTGCTGGGACAAGTCATCCATCGCGTGCTCAAATCGGCCGGTCGCGGGCTAATCCACTGCATCGGGCAAAACATTCCGGCCCCCACTGGTCCTTGGATTGAACGGCGGATTTTTCCCGGAGCCAATCCCCCCACGTTGTCGGCAATGATGCAAATTTTTGAGCCCAACGGGTTTTCGGTCCTCGATGTCGAGAACATCCGCCTGCATTACGCCCTCACTTTGCGGCACTGGCTGAATCGATTTCAAGCACACGAGCAAGAAATCCAGGCGATGTTCGATGACAAATTCGTTCGCATGTGGCGATTCTATCTGGCGGGAAGTTTGGCAGCATTTGAGACGGGCAGTTATCAACTTTTCCAAGTCCTCTTCAACCGAGCTGACAACAACGATGTGGAATGGACCCGCGAATATTTGTACCGCGACACCGACGGTTCCGCGTCGAATTCGCGTTATCGTAAGACCACTTTTCCCGGCGCCAGCGACCATTGAAAACTGTTGACACGATCATCGTCGGTGCGGGTCCTGCCGGAAGTTCCGCAGCGCGCGAGTTGACACGAGCCGGTCGTCAATGCTTGGTCATCGACCGTAAGCCCCTGCCGCGATTGAAACTTTGCGGCGGCTGGATCACGCAAAAAGTCCTCGCCGACTTGGACTTCAATCCGCTGACCTATCCGCACGGAATGGTCCAACTCGACCGCTTTCGGTTCTTCCTCGGTCGCCGCCACAAGTTCTCGCGTGTCGTGTCGGCATTGCAGTACTCGATTCGCCGAATCGAATTCGACGCTTGGTTATTGGAACGATCCGGCGCGGCCATCGCCGTACACACAGTACATAACATCGTCCGGGACAACGGTCACTTTGTGATCGACCACGAATTTCAATGCCGCTACTTAATCGGCGCGGGTGGCACTAACTGCCCGGTAAAAAAAGCATTCTTCGCCCCGGACGCAGGACAGCTCATCGTCGCACAGGAAATCGAATATGAAGTCACGCCCCAATGCCCCGTCTGCACTTTGTGGTTTCCCTACGCCGGGCCATTCGGCTACGCTTGGTACGTTCCCAAAGCCAACGCGGTCAATATCGGCTTCGGCGGCTTGCGTTCCCAAAACGAAGACTGGGACAAAGCAGCTCTATGGACGCGGTTTGTCGAACTTTTGCGCGGCGCCGGCTGCATCGACGCTGATCCACCTCAGCCCAAAGGCTACTCGTACTACATTGGCAGCCGCCAGAAACAAGTCTGCAACGATCGAGCGTACATCGTCGGTGACGCCGCCGGACTCGCCACGATTGACCTGGCCGAAGGGATTGGTCCCGCCGTCGAAAGCGGCCAACTCGCCGCCCGCGACATTCTCGGGACCGCCACCTATTCCACACGCCAAATCACCCAGTACAGTTTGCCATGGTCCTATCGACTAGTCCGTAACGCCGCCGCCTGGGTGCCGTGACCGTAAATGAACTAACCAACTCGTTCCCAGGCTCCTGCCTGGGAACGCACCGTCTTGGAGGCTCCGCCTCACGAACCGACAATCAACCGTCCCATTCTCCCTGACACTATAATTCTCTTTGCCGACTTCCAGGAAAATCCAAATGACCTCTGCCGCCAACAACTGTCGCCGATTCTTCCGCGTCTTCCTCGCTTCGTGCCTGTTGTTCGCGCTGATTCCGCGTATCGATGCCCAGGACAAACCTCGCGAATTTTCCACGCTTTTGGCCGAAGTCACGCGGGGCTCAATCGTCGAAAGTCGCCACTACGGTCGCATGGTGGTGGTGACTCCCGATGGGAAGATTGTCCTGGCGCTAGGGAATCCGCAGGAACTGATCTTTCCGCGGTCTTCGCTCAAACCATTGCAGGCGCTGGCCACTGTGATGTTGGCTCAGGAAAAGGGAATCAAACTCCCGACCGAAGAACTTGCGATGATGTGCGCGTCGCACGAAGGGCACGATTATCACGTACAGTCGGTCAAGCTTCTGCTCGCGCGGGCCGGCGCGAAAGAGGACGATTTGTTTTGCGGCCCGGTCAGCGGCAGCCGGATCAGCAACGGTTGCTCTGGCAAGCACAGCGGGATGCTGTTGCAAGCCAAACTGAGTGGCGATCCGTTTGACGGCTATTGGAAAGTCGACCATCCGGTGCAACAGCGGATCCAACAAGCGATTCGCGAATTCACCAGCTACGATAAACCGCTTGAATGGGGAGCGGACGGATGCGGCGTGCCGAATTACGCCCTTCCGTTGTACAACATGGCGCTGGGCTACGCTCGGTTGGCCAATCCCGACGCGGCTCCCGAGAAATATCGCGCGGCAGCTCGAGCGATTCGCGGCGCAATGCAAGCCCATCCCGAACTGATCAGCAGCCGGGATAGTTTTGACGCCAAGCTGATGGCGGCGGGGGCAGGGCGGCTGCTCGGCAAGAACGGCGCGGAAGCCTGTTATGGATTGGGCTTAACCGAGCCATCGCTGGGGCTCGCGGTTAAAATCGAGGACGGCAATCCGCGCGGCATGCCTTGCGTGATGCTGTACGCCATCGAGCGACTAGGGGCGATGACTCCGGAAATCGATCACGCCGTCGGCACCAGTCGCACGCTCGATGTGACCAACAGCGTTGGCGCCACCGTCGGCCAAATCCGCGCCGCCCCATGGCCGGCCCAGAGCACCCATTCCAGCGATTCCGACCAATAACGTATTTTCGCCTTTCGCATTTATCCCCTCTTCCGCTCTCAACTCTCCCATGTGCGGTCGCTTTACCCTACGAACTCCGGCCAGCACCGTAGCCCGGCTTTTCGCCGACCTGGAACTAACTTCGCCCGAGTTCAAGCCGCGCTACAATATCGCCCCAACGCAAAACGTCGCGGCTGTGCGACAATCCGCATCCAGTGAGTTTCAATGGTGCCAGTTGCGCTGGGGGCTAATCCCGTTTTGGGCCAAGGACCGCGCGATCGGTAGCCAAATGATCAACGCGCGCAGCGAAACGATTGCGACCAAGCCCGCTTTTCGCGCAGCGTTCAAATCCCATCGTTGCCTGATTCCCGCCGACGGTTTTTACGAATGGCAAAAGCTCAGTCCGACCAAAAAGCAACCACAATACATCACGCTCAAGGACCAGGGCCCATTTTGCTTTGCCGGATTGTGGGAATCGTGGACCGATAAGGAAACTCAGGAAGTCGTCGAATCCTGCACGATTATCACGACCGACGCAAACGAATTTCTTTTGCCGCTACACGATCGAATGCCAGTCATCCTCAATCCGCATGACTTTCAACCTTGGCTCGACCGCGACTTCAATGATGCGACCTGGCTACAATCCAAACTGCGACCTTGGGCCAACGACGACATGACGTTCTATCCGGTCGACACCGTCGTGAACAATCCGCGGAACGAAAAACCAGAGTGCATTCAATCGCTCGCGTAAACGGTTCATTCACGCGAGCGATATGGATTCCGAACGAAATACGTCTTGGATCATTTAGTTCGGTGAAGATCTCGGTCGGCGGCTTTGACTCGCACTTTCAGTTCGTCGACGATGATTTGGAACTCCGGACGATCCTTCAGGACAGTTAGCTCAGGATCTTGCTGCAAATGGGCAATTTCGTCCCAACCATTGTCAAACGACTCGCGCAATGTAGCGAAGGCGTTTGCGATGTACCGCTCTCGCGCGGTGGTTTTTTCGCTCGTCGGGTTGCTGTCGTCAACGGGAATCGCCTCCGCACACAGGCAATAGACGCAGGCGGCGTTGTAGAGAGGCCAAACCGGCACCCCGTGTAATTCGCGAAGCGTGTCGGCCGCTTGCATGGCCTCGGCGAATCGTCCCTCCTGTGCAAATTGAGTTCCGCGAAGGTCGAGCAACAAAGGGAGTAATTCTGCAGGCTGCTCGAGTAATGTCTCCCAAGCTCCTAGGGCCACCGCGGCATGCGTATATTTTTTGACCACCAACTCGCCGACTCCAATCCATTTCTCGTCGCCTAGTCCGAGTTGATTTCGCTCCTTCAACAATCGAAGGATTTCCAATCCGCGTCGGTAGGATTCGGCCGCCTCGTCATAGCGATTCATTTTTGCCAACGTGAGTGCAATCCTTTGGTGACTCACAAATAGCCCAAATTGGAGTCGTGCGATGTTCGGCTGAGATGCCGCCAGCTTTGCATTGACTTCCAACATCGATCGATACAATGTCAGGGCCTCGTCGATTCGTCGGAACTTGAGCAACGCGGCGGCAACATTTTGATACGCCACGGATAGGTCGCTCTGGGCCAGTTTGCTCTCCGGCTCCGACAGCGCAAGTCGCCGGCTGATTTCAAGCCGTTGTTGATGTTGCTCGAGCGCCTCGTCGTATCGGCGAGCTTGTAGCAATGCGTTGCCAAGCCATTCGAGGGCAACCGATAGGTCGCGCTGAGCTTTCGCGTCGTTTGGGTCGGCTTCTAATAGCTTTTGTTTGATGCGGAGTGATGAATGACACGATTCGAGCCCCTCGGCGACATCGCCGAACTGAATTTGAACCCTTGCGAGATCTTCATGCGAGTACGCAAGCTCGCGTTGGGCTTGCTTGTCGTCGGGATCGATCACTGCCAGAGACTGACGGAATTCCACGATACCGGAATAATGGACGATCGCTCTGGGTTCTTGCGCGACCGAGGGCAAGCCTTCGTTCTGCACGCTGCCATAAAGGCATTGCGCCAATGGAGCGACGGCAACCCAAAAAGCGCCCGCCCACGCGAACGCCGTTAAGCCTCCTAACCTCGGTTGCCTTTGGCATGACTCTTGCGCCGGACCATTCGACATTGGGCTATCGTCCTCCATTCGCAAACTTTCATTGATGCAGACCTTCTGACGACTCTATCTCACCCAAAGTCGTTGGCGAAAACTCTTGAGATCGTGCACATGAAATTGCCGACAACGATGATTTCCTTCGCCGTCACACGTCCTCGCATCAGCTTAGAAATGTTAAGTTTCCTTAGGCGGTTCCCGCCGCTTCAATCGCGACAACAAATTATCCTTTGCCCTATAGGTCAATTCAATAGCGTCCGCGAAACCGCGGCAGGGCAGCGATACCTTTGCGGTTCCGAATTCCGGTTTGGAAACGACGATCCCCGGCGTGGAATTCATTCCTTGGGTCGGTAGAATGTGAAGGCCGTGACAGCGTACCGGCATTTCATCGCTCGAAAGTTTTTCGCATCACGTCCCCGTAGCTCAATTGGATAGAGCGTTGGCCTCCGAAGCCGAAGGTTACAGGTTCGACTCCTGTCGGGGATATTTGAGTTTTCACGGAGAAACGGCACTCTCCAATGATTCACGTTTTCCGGATTTTACATGGAAGTGTGCCAAAGCCTCGTCTTCGGGGTTGCGAGGACCAAACCTGTCCATAGCTCTGATAGAATTTCCATCTGACGAACCATGCTGGGTCATTTCGGGCAGATTGGTTCAAACGACTACGGCGCGATTTCGCCAAACGCATTCTCATAATTCTCGACCGACATTTCGTTGAGAGGCCACTCCATGGCATGGCGACCGACGAGCGTCGTGGTTGACGGTGAGCTGGACAACACCACACTAGGCTGGACGGTCGGCTGGATTCGACTCGAGGGGCGAGACGAACCGCTTCGACTGAAACTGGCCGGCAATTGCTATCCCGATCTTGCGGGCTGGAAATTCCGCGTCGTCCGCACCGAAACATGCCCCGATCGAGACGCCACGCTCGACGTCACCAAAATGGCTACTGATCAGTCGGGTCTGATTGGCGATGTGACCGCCGACCAAATGCTGCGGCAATACGACGGCTCGTCCGAGGAGTTCTTGCGACGAACCAAAAACGGTTGCCAACCGCCCACGATCTGGAGAAAAGCCCTCTATCTCGAATGGTTCAGCAACCGGAACGGCCGAGTAGTGATCCAATCCACGCGCCTGGCCGTGGAACGTATTGGCACATGCGCCTTTGAATTGACCCAAGACCAATACCTGGAACAAGCCCGCCAAAATCAAGAAGAGATGGCGTTCTTCATCGAGCGACTTGCCGATGGGCTGAGCCATCAGTCAGGCGATGACGAAGTGACCCGCTCCGACAACGAACAATAATAACCGAATGGGTGGATTGCGATGGAAACTACAGAACAACCTATCGATGTCGCTATTCTCGAACGCGATCGTGTTCGCTTTGGTTCGCGGCTGGACTTGGATACCGCGTTGACATTGGTCGCGGTCGCATCGGAAGACCCCGCCTGTTGGGAGGACCTTGTCGCTTTTTGGCCGCGCTACCGAACGCCGACAGTACCCGAGTTCGCCGATAATCTGGCGATGAAACTTGTCGAGCATGACACAGCACTTGGCGCACTCCGGCGGCATGATTCGTGGATCGTGATCGATCTGGTCCGCAAACGCATCGCCACCGGCCGCGATGTACAACCGATCGGTCGCGATGAAGTGTTTGCAATGGTGGTCGATGAGTCAGGCGCTCAGCATTATCCGCTGAGCATTCATTTGCCTCCGTGGTGGGAGTTGCGCGAACAGACCGATCGGAGTGCGATTGACAACGCCCGCGAAAGTCCGCTGGTCATTCCACGCGTCAACCGTAACGTGCTGTTCGGGAGACCGTTGGTCGCAGATCTCGCGAGACGCATGCTGGACACAATCAACGGAGACGATTGGAAGTCGAGCAGTGCCGGCGAAGACGAACGTGCGCGATACGCGTTTACGGTCCGGCTGCATCGTGACTGGCTCATGACGCTGCGTCAGGACCTGGGTGGCCTGATGCCCCGCCAAATGCTGCACGGCGCACACGAGTGGATTGACCGCCTGGTCTGGGCCCAGCAACTGCGGTTTCAGGACGTTGGTGAGGTCGTCGCCGTTCCGGAAAGGATCTCGGACGATGACAACGCCCCGATGGGCAGAGAAGAAATGGTGATCTATTTCGATCTGTGTCGCGAACTGATTGGGGCAGGATGGGAGTGGTGCCTCAAAGGGGGAATTGGCCCACGGGACTCTGCGGATCGTTCGCGGAGCGAGCGCGAGTTGAACGCGTTTCTCTCCGGGCTGCAACAGGAGTGGCTCGACAGTCCGTTTGAAGGGGGATCGCCGCCACGGTTCATCATCGAATGCAGCCGCCGACGCGTTCCGCGTGCCGCCGGAGTGCCCATCGTCGGGATTGCGGAATGCGAGCCGGAGCAACACGTGATTGATGGCGATTGCCCGATCTGCAATATGATGGCCGAGGGCACGTTGGGAACGGCCTTCACTGGCATCGACGGTCATCACCTGGAACTCGACGACGAATTCGCATTTTCCATGCACGAGACACGCGAAGCGTGGGACGAACAACAGCGCGAGTTCGCCGAAATGTCAGCCGCCTTCGATCGCGAACGGGCCGGGCCCGAACGCGCATCAGGTACCGAGACTGAACACGACGAATTCGCGTCGGTTTGGTCGGGACAATTTTCCGACGAACCAATTCCGGGCGATTCGCAGGGCCACTTGAAGCTGGCTTTCCTTTTGTCCGAAGTCGTAGGGACACTCCAAATGGCTGGCGGCCCGTCCGAAGACATTCGGCAACTGAACGAACGCTTTGCGGTCTTCCGTCGCTGCGACCGATCGGAACTCCCAGCTCGCGGCAAGCAACTCGGTGAACAACTGGAAATTGTGGCGATTCGCTATCCCGAACTCGTTTCGCGCGTCGCCGACTTGCAAAGCCGGATCGACGAACACATCCGTTTGCCGTCCAGCGTTGACGAACGGCCGTTTTGATCGTCCGCGACGCCGCCGTCAGAAAGGCGACCGTTGGTCAATAGTCATCGGTGATTTGGGCCGCTCGCCACAGTTCGCGGAATTTGTCCGCGACGTACGGATTGAGCGACTCCACATAGTCGAGCGGCAGTCGATTGTTGCGAATAAGTTGAATGACGTCGTCCAAGTCGCGTGGCCGGTGCGTGGCCGTCATTCCGCTGGCCAACTTCAGCTCCAGCAGTGTTTTCAGCGAAATATAGGGGATACCGTCTTTGGCAATTTCCACAACCGCTTCCGGAGAGGGAAAGGCCACGGGCTTGGGCAGGCCATCGCCCGGATACTCGCCGACGATCAAGGCGTCAATATTGACGTTGCAAACTGCATCGCGAAAGTTCTTCGAGCCCTCGAATTTGTCAACCCAACCTAGACCCAAATGCCGTTGCTTGAAACGTTGCAGATCGTCGCGTCGAATCAGGATATCGATATCGGCGGTGGTGCGCCGGTGCCCGTACGCGTTGGCCGCCATCGCACCGGCGACGGCAAACGGAATCTGCATCTCACCCAACGTCTTGGCCAGCCGTTGCATGGCCTCGTGAATCGGCGATGTTCCCATAAAAAATTCATCCACTCGCTTGGCGACATCGAGCATCGATTCGGGCATACGATTACCACTCACTAGGTTGAGACTCCCAATCGGTAGGTGGCTGGCTTGGAGACCCAACGTACAACGATAGAGCGATCTGCTTTTATTGTATCAAACAATCCGCTGGAATCAGTGTCGTCTCGACCCCACGCAAATCGGCGTCTTTAGTACAATAGGTTAGATACCAAGAATTGCGTCGTCTTTCCCCGGCCTCCGAAGCCGAAGGTTACACATTCGACTCCTGTCGGGGAAATTTGACCCACCTTTTATAAATCGGAGTAAGAGAATGAGGCAGTTATCGTTATGTTTGGGTGTGGTCCTGATTTTTGCTGGGGCCCTGAAAACGAATGCTCAGAACCTGGATGTCAAACTGGTCGGCGTGACGGCGCGCGACATCAAGCTGGACGTTCCCGAGTTCTGGAAGCCGGTGAAATCGACGTCGACCATGCGGGTGGCGGAGTTCGCAATTCCCGCTGCCGAAGCCAACGGCGAAGGAGCCGAGATGGTCGTGTACTATTTTGGTGACAAAACCGGCGGAACGACGGCCAACGTCCAGCGCTGGATCGATCAGTTTTACGAAGACGGCCGAAAGCACGAACTGCTGGGCGGCAAATGTCGCGACGGCAGTTATGTGCTGGTCAACATTTCTGGCACCTACAAAAAGCCCGTCGGCCCTCCCGCGGACCAGAAGACGATCGACATGCCAGGAAGTCGAGTTGTTGGCGTGGTCTTGGTCGCCGAACGGGACGCCTCAAAAGAGTATTACTTTCTCAAGCTTTCTGGCCCTGAGTTACTCGTTACGGCTCAAGTCTCGGCGCTGCGCAACTCAATTGGGGTCGAAAAGAATTCTGAGAAACAGCTTAAAATGGATGAA
>JANMEB010000421.1:0-1061 GCA_031376585.1 Planctomycetota bacterium
AGCCTTCGCTGGGTGGGCACAGCCAATGATTGAGTTCGCGATCGACGACTGCTTGATCGCTACAAAACAGTGCGACCGAACCGACTCGCTGGGCTAAATCCACCAAGATAATAATCGCCAAGCCGATTCGCAAAATCGCCAGATTGCGCACGTCGACCGCAATCAGACGCGCCAATCCCAGACCACGATGTGGCACGACCGCTGGCGTGCTTGAAGTTGAAGCCATGAACGAATTGCCCGCAAATTAGTTGTGTTGCAAGTCCTCGTGTGGCACGCGACTTCCGAAACTGACTTATCGGAAAAAAGCACGAAGGAAATTGTGTAGCCATCGTACCCACAAAACCGGAATCGACGTACTACCGGTCGAAAATAATGCCGGCTGTCGCGCAGCGAGTTCTCAAAGGTCGCTGGATTCACCGTATGGCAGTTCATTCAGCATGGGTACAGCGTTCACCTAGCTCACGAATCTTGTGTTCCAACGAGACAAGCTCGTTGGGGACAGGAATGTAGGTTTAGGTCTGACCGCCATATCATTCTGAAATGAACTGAATCGCGGGGGAGAAGTTCCGCTTGATCGGGAAAGGATGGGCGAAAACGCGGGCGGGTGAATCTAATCGCGGCCAACGCGTTGGGTTTTTAGCTTGGCCGATGAAAGCAACTTCGGAGGACGAAAATGACATTTCACCAAAAGCCGACGCTTTGAATTGTTTAGCCGGCGTCGGTTTTGGCGCGGGGGTGCTGACTGCCAACGAAGACGCAGTCGCCTGACCGCCGCTGGTCAAAGCGCCGTAGGCCAATGGACCGATAGCCGCGCCTAGGAACGCCGCGCAGCAGACCAACGCGGCGGATTGAATAAAACGAGCACGATTGGAACTTGCCGATTGTTGCCGCAAGATCGGGCTTGGCGGATTTGGTTCCACGCGAACGGGCTGATCTGCGCGGCGACTTTCGCGCGAGACGACTTCACACGTGCGCCGCGCAAGCCCCACCGGAAAATCTACCGTCGCCGTTGGCTCCGGGTTAAACAAGTGGTCCAGTTGCGCTTGGAGCCGCTGAAGTTC
>JANMEB010000425.1:0-12140 GCA_031376585.1 Planctomycetota bacterium
GTGACGACCTGAACCTGTCGCATGCCGCTTATCAAATTCGTATCGCAATCCAAGATGTTGGGCGATTCCGCGAACAATCATTTCGTCATCGTCTTCAACATCCACGTCGCTAAATCGAAGAATCTCCCAGCCCTTTTTCCTGATAAACGACTCCCGTTCAAGATCGGGATCCGCTGTTTGATCGTGATAACCGCCGTCAATTTCAATGACGAGTTTTGTGCTGACGCAGGCGAAATCCGCAAAGTATGGCCCGATGGGATGCTGGCGACGGAACTTCAGGCCGCAAATCTGCTTGGCGCGCAATCGACTCCACAGAAGACCTCCTGATTTGGTCTGCTGAACGCGGAGTTGTCGGGCTCTTTGTTTCCGTTGATTCAAAGTCTTGCCTTAATGTCCCTCGTTTCGCTCGACCCTCCCCTCGTCCCGACTGGTCGGGACTCGACCCTCCCCCAGGGAGGGTGAAGGGACTTGTGTAGATACCAATGGGATCAACCCCGCTGCTCGCCGGCGATCAACGAGGGAAACCAACGTTGGCGATTTTTTCATAAACCACCGGGCAATCGGGCAGAGCGCGTAGGAACAATTGGCCGTAGCGCTGAGTCTTAATCCGCGGATCGAGGATGACGACGGTGCCGATGTCGGTCGCGGTGCGAATCAGTCGGCCAAAGCCCTGCTTGAACTTGATGATTGCTTCGGGAAGTTGGTAGTCGCGAAATGGATCGCCACCCGATTCGCGAATCGCTTCGAAGCGGGCTTCGAGAAGCGGCTGATCGGGAACGGAAAACGGAAGCTTAGTAATGATGACGGTTTGCAGCGCGTCGCCCGGAACGTCCACGCCCTGCCAGAAACTGGCGGTGCCGAACAAGATGCCGCGCGGCTGGCTTTTGAATTGCTGCAACAGTCGCCCGGGCAAAACTCCATCCCCTTGGGCGTAAACGGTCAAGCCACTTCGTGTCATCCAGGCCGACAAGGCGGCGGATACCCGTCGCAGCATGTCGTAACTTGTGAACAAGACAAACGCGTGCCCCTCGGTTACTCCAGCGTAATGCTTGATCGCATCGATACTCTGGCGCTCGTGCAAAGCCGCATCGCGCCGCGGATCGGCCAAGTCCTCGACGACAACCAAGCGGGCTTGGGTGCGAAAATCAAACGGGCTTCCCAGTTGCAAGCTCTGGGCACCGCTGAGGCCAATTTGTTGCTTAAAAAAGTCAAAACCCTTCTGGCCACCCGTGCTGAGCGTCGCGCTCGTCAAGATCACCGTTCGCGTCTTGTCGAATAAATGCTCGCGCAACATCGCTCCGACGTGAATCGGTGCGGCGATCAGTTTGACGCTGTCCCCGCCGCGCCGGCGTCGCTGCAATTCGATCCAATACACTGTGTCCGCAGCCGACTGCAGCCGCCAGTCTTCGATCTGGCCGGCAAGTGCCGTCAAGCGTGTTTCGGCCGAGACAAAGTCTTGGCGCTTGGAATCGTCCTCGATCGTGCGCGAATGGCCTCGCAGCATTTGAGCCAACTTTTGCAGTGGCGTTGTCAACGGATTGTTGACGATGCCCGGCTCGCGGACTCGCCCGTTGAACTTGCCCGAATCGCCACCTTGCTGCTGCCACCAACCTTGCAAGTCAAAGAAAAACTCGTCGGCCGCGTGGTAACATGCGAGCACTTGCCGCTGCGCTTCGCCCAATGAGTGCGTGACGAGAAGTCCTTTGTTGGATTGATCGTTGTAAAGCCGACGCAGCGTGTAGTGGACTTGTGCTGCGCTCACGCTCAAGCCCAGATGGTCACTCGCGACGGCTTCAACGGTATGGGCTTCGTCTAGGATCAACACGTCGTAATCCGGCAGCAAGCTTACGCCAACGCGACGCAACGACAAATCCGAAAACAACAGCGCGTGGTTCACCACGATAATCTGGGCGTTTTGCAGTCGTCGCCGAGCGCGAAAATAAAAACATTCGGCGTAGGTGGGGCACGATCTCCCCATACAATTGCCGCTGTCGCTGGCGACTTCGTCCCAGACGGCGGGCGAAGGTTTGAAAGCCAAATCCGAGCGCGTCCCGTCGGCGGTCGCCAAAGACCACTTTCGTAAGTTGTCCAATTGCGCAAAGTCATCGGGGTCTGTGAATAGCGACGACGATGTCTTGAGCGCGATCCCCAGTCGTCGCAAGCTGATGTAATTCCCTCTCCCTTTGCCCAGCACGGCGGTAAATTCTCGCGGCATCGCGCTAGCCAACAGCGGCAAGTCGCTCGTGATGAGTTGTTCCTGCAGGCCGATCGTATGGGTCGAAACGACGATCCGTTTAGGTTGGTCCTTGACGGATTCGTCTTGCTGGTTCGCCGTTGCCGCCAAGATCGCCGGCACGAGATAGCCGAAACTTTTCCCGACGCCCGTGCCTGCTTCGACCAAAAGATGATGGCCCTGCGCGATGGCTTCGGTCACAGCCTCGGCCATTTCCAACTGTTGCGGTCGCCGCTCGTATCGCGTCAGCCGCCGCGCGATCATCTTGTCCGCGCCCAGAATATCGTGCGAAGTCAGCATCCGTCCCACCCAAAGTGCCGCAGTTCAGCCAGCACTTCAAGTTCCCCGAAACCGACCCAAGCCGCAAGGACGGTGACGCCGATCCTGCGAACTTAGAAAACAACAATCGAATCTTCACGCGTGTGATTCGACGGTGCTGAACCAGGGAAATGTTTGTTGGTTCGCTGTCACAGGCGCGGGGGGCGAAACGGGGGCGGGCAATGGGGTCGACGACTCGACGTCAGTGATTCCGTACATGGCGAGCAAGCGCTGGATAATTACGCTGACGTGGCAAAGACCTTGGCGGTCGGCGTTGCGCGGTCCGCGCGGCGTGCGGATTTGGTTCATGATGTTTCTCGCAATTCGTGCTGAAGAAATCGATCGATCCATTAACAACGATCGAACTACCCGAATTATTCGCGAGCGAGCGGACACGTTAGGTCACTGGCCAAGAAAGATTTTGCTGCTGACCAAACGGGTAGAGTTTGTGACACGTTTGGTCACGTTCACAGCGCAAGGCCCTTAAAGCGGGCGACCTAGACAAACGTTGCAGTAAGAAAGTAGCAGGCACATTCCTGTTGCCGTGGCCCGTGGCCCTAAGCGGACGGCACATGGAATGTGCCTGCTACTTTGCAGGCGCGACGTCCTTTATTTCTTGATGCGCGAGATGAGGACGTCGGATTTGACTTCGATGCCGCGAAACTTGGACCGCAGTTGTTCGGGATTGGTGGCGTAGCGTTCGGCCGTTTTCAGATCGACGTATTGTTCAGTGATCAGGCGGGCAAGGCTATCGGTAAACGTATGCATCCCCTCATGCGTGGATCCGGCGATGACGGCATTCAAGTCGGAGTCGCGGCCTTCGCGAATGCAGTCGCTTACGATCGGCGAATTCAAAAGGACTTCGGTTGCGGGAACGACTTTTACGCCGGGTTTGAGGCTGGGGAGTAGCCGCTGCGCCATCACGGCTTTCAATCCGTTGGCCAAACACGAGCGAATAAAGCCGTGTTCATCAAACGAGAAAAACTCCAGGATTCGCGAAAAACTTTGCATCGTGTCGGCAGTGTGCAGCGTCACGAAGACCAAGTGCCCGGTCTCTGCGGCCATGAGCCCGGCCAACAGAGTTTCCTTGTCGCGCATCTCGCCGATCATGATCACGTCGGGGTCTTGCCGTACCGCGCCGCGCAGCGCCGTGGGAAAGTCAATTACGTCTAGCCCGACTTCGCGCTGGCTGACAAAGCTCTTGTTGGGAGTGAACAAGTACTCGACGGGATCCTCAATCGTGATGATGTTGTAGGCGTGCAGTCGATTCATGTGGTCGATAATCGCGGCCAGCGTGGAGCTCTTGCCGCTGCCCGTGACCCCGCAGACAATCACAAGTCCCTCATGCACGTGTTCTGCCACGTGTTCGTAAACTGGGGGCAAATGCAAATCCTCAAAACTCGGGATCTTCGAGTTGACGCGGCGGATGGCGGCATGCAATCCGCCCCCTGCACGAAAGACGCTGCAACGAAACCGCCCCGCGGCTTCGGAATGCGAGAAGTCTACTCCGCCACGCTGGTCAAGTTGCGCCACCATCCGCTGGGGAATGATTGGCATCAAGATTCTGGATGCGTCTTCCGCGGTAATCGCCGGCAAGCTAGTCGCGTGCAACCCTGCCGCGATTCGCAGCACGGGTGGCGAACCGACTTTGATGTGCAGGTCCGAGGCCTCGACTTCCTTCATCTTGAGCAACAGACGCTGGATCGTAAGTTCCGCATGCATCAGATTTCCTCGATTATTGGAAGTGGCGATAGGCGAGGGTCTTGGCGACTAGGCGACGCGTTCCCAGCACGAACCGCAAGCGAGTGCATGTATCCCACGCAATTTTAAAACTCGTTTGCACCGCGTGCTGGTATTTCAACGGGTTACCAATACAGTATGTTAGGTATTCGTTCGCGAAGCAACTTCGATGAAACCCAGCAAGAATCCGTCGGAGAACCTCGTCGAAAAGTTTTGAAGCCAATCAATTAAGCCACGCCGAGAAAAACGTGGGCGACATATCCAATTCCGATTCCGACAAGCTGCGATCGATCGACACCCAACAGCTCGACCTCGCCAAGGACGCGAAGAAGGAGCCCGATCAGTTCGTCCTCAGCGACAGCTTCGGCCGCTATCGCGTCATTCGATCGTTGGGCCGAGGCGGTTTTGGCCAAGTCTTCCTTGCAAAAGATCCCGCGCTCGACCGGTCGGTCGCGATTAAAGTCCCCAAGTTCTTTCAGCAATTGCGGCCGGATGTGCGCTCGCGTTTTATGGAAGAAGGTCGTTCGCTTGCCAAATTGTCGCATCCCGCAGTGGTCGCCGTGTTCGATGTGGGCGTTTCGCAACAAGGTCAGCCGTATGTGGTCATGGAGTTTGTCGCTGGCCAATCACTTTCGCAGCGGATGAAGGCCCGGCGACTGAGCTTGTCTGAATCGCTTGACCTCTTAATCCAAGTCGCGGACGGCTTGCGCGCCATGCACCAATCGCAAGTCGTGCATCGCGATTTGAAACCGGGCAATATCGTGATTGATTCGGATGGCCGTGCCCGTATTATCGATTTTGGCCTCGCCCTCAACGATGGGATCCCGCTTCGCCAATTGGGTCGCTCCCAAGAAGGAACGCCTTCTTACATGGCTCCGGAACAAGTGCGCGGGCTCAACCATCATCTCGATGGTCGAACCGATATTTGGAGCTTCGGCGTCACGATGTATCAGTTGATGACCGGGCGGCTTCCCTTCGGGGGGCGGCGCGCTGCAGACTTGGGGTACCGTATTTGTTCGGTTGATCCGCTGCCGCTGCGACAACTGAACAGCGCGGTCCCCGTGGAACTTGAGCGAATCTGCCTTCGCTGCGTCGCCAAGTCGATGTCGGAACGCTACGAGTCCGCAAGTGATTTGTTGCAAGACTTGAATGCGGCCCGTGAGCAGTTGACACATTTAATCCTCGATAACCGACCGATCGGTGGGTCGCCTCAAGCGCATAGCGATGCTGGGTTGCAGCCTCGCTCCGATCAACGCACGCCGCAAACGCCTTTGCATGGGTCGACCGTGACCAACGTCGTGACGCATGGCTTGCGTGCTTTTGGCCAACGGGACGCGGATTATTTTTTTGAACTGTTGCCCGGCCAGAGGGATGCACAAGGAGTTCCTGAAACGATCGGATTTTGGCAGCAGCGATTAGGAGCTTCCGCGTCCGACCAAAGCATGACGGTGGGCGTGATCTATGGTCCATCGGGTTGTGGCAAGACGTCGTTCGTTCGCGCCGGCCTGCTCCCGCGACTTGTGGGCGATTTTGACGTCGTCTATTTGGAATGCGATCCGCGACAAACCGAAGCTCGCTTGAATCGACACCTCGATCAAAAATTTCCGGCGCTCAGTTCAATCGAATCGCTAGAAGAGAAATTTCGCAAAATCCGCTTAGACTCCGAAGTCTTGGAATCCAAACGCATGCTGCTGGTTCTCGATCAATTCGAACAATGGCTGCGACCGCTGCGGCAACTGCATCGCGAGCCCTTAGTGGAATCTTTGCGGCAGCTCGACGGCAACAAGATCTCCTGCCTCATCCTGGTGCGTGATGACTATTGGATGGGAATCACACAATTCATGCGCTCGCTCGACCTGCAAATCCAAGAAGGCGTTAACGCGATGGCTTATCCATTGTTTGATCGCCGTCATGCGGAAAAAGTGCTGACGACTTTTGGCCAATCGATGAACTGTCTTCCCAAGGATTCTGGGGCGCTGTCCAAATCGCAGCGGGACTTCATTTCCGCCGCCGTGAAATCCTTTGCCCGAAACGGAAAAGTGATCTGCGTGCACTTGGCTTTGTTCGCACAGATGATGCGCGACCGCACTTGGGAATCGACTGAATTAAAGCGAATGGGGGGCTGGAAAGGCGTCGGAGTCCGCTATCTGGAGGAAATGTTTTCCGACCCCGAAGCACCTCGCGCGATACGAGGCTTTCTGCCTGAAGTCTCCGCGATTTTGGAGCGGCTGTTGCCTTGCGGCAATCGCGATATGAAGGGGAGCATGGTCGCCGAAACCGAGCTTAAGCAAGTCTCCAATATGGTCGGTCGCGCCGACGAATTTGAACAAGTCTTGGAAATCTTGTTGAATTCGACGCGGCTGATTTCCCAAGTCGACCGGGCAAATGATTCGCAGATATCCGACGAGCGATACTATCAACTGAGCCACGACTTCTTGGTCGGCCCGATCCACGATTGGCTGGAGAAACAACGGCTGGGAAGCTGGCGCGGGCGAGCGCACTTGCGATTAGCCGAACTGTCGAAAGCATGGACTACCGATAACGACGCTAGGTTTTTGCCGACCACCGGTGAATGGGCCAGGGTGATGTTGGGAGTGCCGCAGCGAATTCGCGGCCATCACTCCAATTTTTTGGCGACGGCCACCAAGCGATTGGCAGCTCGTTGGTCAATGGTTGCCGTTTTTGTTGTGGCCATTACATTGATCGGAATCGGGCTGAGCGCGCAAGGCCAGCGACGGACAGGGCAAGCTCGTGCTCAGGCGCTCTTCGCCGTTCGTTCGGTCGACCTAAAGAGCGCGGTTGAGGCTATCGGGCGATCCTATCGATGGACTGGGCCGTGGCTCGATGCACTGCTGGAACACGATCATCCTCCAAACGAGTGGCGAGTCTACTTTGCCCGCCTGAAAAATCACGACCGCGTTTCGGAGAGTTTCGATCTACTAATCAAGTCGATCGATCGCATTCCTGACGAAGAAATTCCGTTGGTAATCAGCGCTTTGCAACAAGGCGGAGACGAAGCCATCGCCAATTTGGAGCGGAGTTTTGCGTCGGAGTCCGATCCTCGGCTTCGTGCGAGAATTGCGACTATCTTGTTGTTTATGGGCCAGGCTGATGCGGCGCAACAGGTTTTGGCTGTCAGTCCTGACATGACCGCGCGCACGTTGTTTATCAATCGTTTTGGTGACAGCGCGGGTGAATTGAATTCGATCGTTCGATTCATCCGCGATCCCGACGATTTCGATTTCGAAAGCGGACTTTGCTTGGCAGTCGGGCGAATTCCGCCAACGCAAATGACGAACCTGCAACATTCGGCCTGGATTGAGCAATTTCGCAATGTATTCAGGAACTCACCCTCTGGCGGCTCGCACAGCGCCGCACAATGGGCGTTGATTACTTGGGGTCAGGAATTGCCTTCCATCGCGCCTCAATCGGATCCTCCAAAAGACAAAGATTGGTGGGTGATGGAGCCAGTTCCCGGATTTCCGTTAACTTTCGTTCGAATCCCGGCTGGCGAAATCGTTTCTGGAGCAAGTGCAGGAGATTCGATTTTCGCACAATTCCATGAAAAAAAGGGTACGATTCCCGAACCAGTGAGCAGTTTTTGGATCAGCGCAACCGAAGTCCCGCTTGGTTTGTTTGAAGTCTTTGACGATTCGTTGACGCCGGATGAACAGCGCAATCTGATTCATGAATCCTCGTCCAAGGCACAAAAGATTCCTTCAGGATATCTTCCGATCACCGGAATTAAATGGCTCGGAGCGATCAAATTCTGCAATTGGCTTTCCAAACAAACTAATCGGGCTGAAGCCTATGACGAGAACGAGCCATTTCAAATTAACCCGATCGCTTCCGGATTTCGATTGCCGATGCGACTTGAATGGGAATATGCTTGTCTTGCACATGCAACCACTCTGTTCTTTTTCGGAGATATGGGACATATCAATTTGCTCGCCGATTATTCGTGGTACATCAGCCCGAATATCGATTTCGACAGTCCCGTGAACGAATGCGGTCGTAAAATGCCCAATCCATGGGGCCTGTTCGATGTGTTGGGTAACGCTACTGAATGGAGCTCTGACGGCAAACCGGGAAATCCCGATAGTCGCTACGAATTGGGAGGCCATAACACCAGCCCACTTGAAGCACTCTACGCAGGCTTTCCCAATTTCGGTTTGTCCGTCACCAATTACGGTCAGCAAGGAATTCGTATCTGCTTGCCCGACCGATAAATTCGGAACACTAATCTCTGCTCAAAAAAATTCTAGTCTCTTCAAGCGCCTGCCGAGTGTGGCTAGCGATCAAGCCCAAGACAAGCGGCCGAGGTTCACAGCCAATGCGCGTCACCGTCGACACAAATTAGCGTCGTCCCCCGCTTTGAAGTTTTGACTTTTTTTGGCGTTGAAAGTCGTGTGCCGGATGACTTGTCTTCATTAGTTGAGACACGGAGGCTTCACGCAATTGCTGCCAGGAGGATACACATACATGCATTTGCAATAATTCAAACATGCTGTACTGCCGCCACATTGGGCGGTGCAGGCCGAGCAGCAGATTTGATAAGGTGTGACAAGTACTCGCGGCGCGTATTGGATGCTTGGACTTGGGCATGGCGGTCGACGAAGTTGTGCTAAAAGCGTGCGACAACGGCAAAATCGTCCTACTGGCTCGATGTGCTGACACTTGCAAGTAGCGATGCAACGTTCCCAACAACGACCGTTCGCGCACCTCACCTCGCATCGTTCGATACACGCTTGGTAATGGGGATTGCACTGACCGTCGCAATCCACGCCTCCGCACACACATCCCGCGCAAAGGTTGCACGCTTGACTTCGTCCGCAGTTGTTACTGGTGCGACATCCACGGCGGAACAACTGCGCCTGAGCAAAGTCTGAAACGAGCAACATAACGGCCAAAGCCAAAAATGGTACGATCATCTTCTTCATTAGGTTTCTCCAATTTCGACGAGCAGAACAACGAATCCGAAACGCCATCAGTTTAGCTTGGTGCATTTGAGAAGTTTACGCAACATACAAGGCATGGCATAATTGGGATGTTTTGGCTGACTCGACGATTGCAAATTGTTAGATACTATACGCAATAACAAATGTCGCAGCAAAAATCATTTGGGCTCGTTGTAAACGAGCCTGCCGCCGACAATTGTGCAGTAAAGAGCTGCTGTACTTGAATCAGAGCCGATATCTATGTATCGGCCTATCGGTTTCTTGCTTATTTCCCGCCTGGCGGGCAATATTGCCGCAGCCATTCAAAGATCTGTTCGTGCCAAAACCGGCTGTTAGCGGGTTTGAGAACCCAGTGCCCTTCGTCCGGGAAATTGATGAACTTGCTCGGCACTCCCAAACGCTGCAACGTCGTAAAGAGCTGATGTCCCTCGCTGACCGGAACTCGGAAGTCCAGATCGTTGTGGATGATGAGCATCGGCGTTTTGAAATTCTTCGCCAGGCGATGCGGCGAATGCTGTTCATACGAGTGCCGATTCTCGCCCCATGGCGGGCCGCCGTGTTCGAACTCGTCAAACCACAGCTCTTCGGTCGTGGCGTACATGCTCTCAAAGTTGTAAACACCGCAATGCGTGATGAGCGTTTTGAACTTGTCCGTGTTCCCTTGGAACCAGTTCATCATGTATCCGCCGAAGGATGCACCAGCCGCGAACATGCGCGTGGTGTCGACGTTGGGATGTTTTTCCAAATATTCAAGTCCGCTCATGAGATCGGTGTAGACTTTGCCTCCCCAATCGCCGCTGATTTGGTCGGTGTACAACTGGCCAAAGCTTGTGCTACCGCGCGGATTGGGGAGCGCGATGATGTAGCCTTGGGCTGCCCAGACTTGTGGGTTCCAGCGATTGCTCCAGCCGTCCCCCCAAACTCCTTGCGGTCCACCGTGAACCAAGTAGCCAAGTGGATATTTTTTCTTCGAATCAAAATTGGGCGGCGTAATGACCCACATTTGCATCTTGGTTCCGTCAGCACAGGGAATCTCAACCCATTGTACTTTGCCGAATTCAATTTCCGTCAGGCGCTCGGTGTTGGCTTGGCTGATGTTGCGCGATGGCTCACTCCAGCCCCCGACCGAGTCTTCGAAGTAGACTTCTGGCGGCGATGTTCCGGTTGATTTGATGCAAACCAGTTGATTGCCATCGCGCGACAACGAGATGTTGGCGTAGGTCCCGTGGGCAGCCAGGTTGGTGATTTTGCCTCCAGTTTCCAACACCATGAGCGGTTTGTTGGCCTGGACTTCTGCGGAAACGATCAGCGTCGAATCGTTTTGCCAAACTGCTTCGTCGAATGATACGTCAACCTTTTCGGTCAAAGACTTGGCCTGTCCGACAAACCGGCCCGTGCCGTCGCACGCTACTTGCATGATCTCCCATTTGTCCGCTTCGAATCCGGCTCGTCGCTGGCGCCGATAGATCAACGACTTGCCACTGGGCGCGAATACGGGCAAGCCATCGGCGGCCAGATTGTCTGCCGTCAAGGGATACCACTCGAGAGATGTATTGTTGATCGCCACCTGACACAAGTCGTAGTTCGTACTCCACGCTTCGTCTTTGGCCGGGACCGCTGTGAAGATCAAATGGCTGCTGTCGGGGGAGAAACAGAAATCCTGACTCGCAGAAAAAGTCGTCGAAGTCGGATAAGCGTCGCGGTCTCCGGGAGTCACATCGCGCGGAGTCGACACGCTAATCTCGTTGCCGTTCGTCGTGACGTCCATCACGAACAAGTGCTGCCGTTTGTCCTCGACGTAACTATCCCAATGGCGATAGAACAACTGATCGAAGACTTTGGCTTTAACCGGCGTGCTCTTTCCCGCGTCCATTTTTTCTTGATTGCGCTTGTTGCTTTCTTCATACGGAAGTTGCGAGAACTCGGGGTAGACCGCCGAGACAAACGCGATGTGGCTGCCGTCCGGCGACCAAGAACCACTCGATGCCTCCGTGTTGATTGTCGTGAGCTGACGGGCTTCGCCGCCAGCCAATGAGATCGCCCACAATTGCGAACTCCCCGCTCGGCTGGACTCGAACAAAATCCATCTTCCATCCGGCGACCAACGGGGATTGCCATCCTTGAAAGTCGAATTCGTCAGCGCTCGCGGCGGCGCGCTGCCATCGGTCGGCGCAAGCCAGAGCTTGGCGATGCTTTTGTTTTGACTTGCGTCGGTGATTTCCGTTGCCGAATACACGACTTGCTGACCATCGGAACTAATTTGCGGACCGGCAACTCGCTTGAAGCGAAACAAATCATCGACTTGGATCGGGCGTTTGGTTTCTGGTTTGGTTTGTGCCGCAACGACGGTTGTCGACAGGGTGATAGACATCCAACCAAGGACGAGCAGGGTGATAGATCGGGCGAACATAATCGGGCTCCCAAATGGAATGCGAATAGATGGATTATTGCCTGCCGGAAATCGGGGGCAAGTTGCTTTTGACGGAGAGACAGTTGCCTCTAGCGTAGGCTAATTGCACCTCGCAAAAAAGCCACTGGCCAAAAAACAAATGGCGTCCATCCTTTGTCGGGCCCAAGATCGAGGGTGCCACTTGCTTTGCCAGTGATTCACGAAAAACACGTTCGAACGGGCAATTGCAAAGCCAGTGGCACACCGTTCACAAGACCAGCGTCAACCGCTTTCCGCGCTGCGGGCAACCGAACCAAGCGATAGAATGCGGCTATCTGGGCAAAGCCAATATATGGGGCGAAAAGTTGAATTGGGCTTTTGGTAATTGGTTCGGAAATTGCATGGTGTTTGTGCTGGTACTGGTCGCATCGCTCTCCTCAGCACAAGACACCGTCACAGTCCGAAACGCCGACGGTGGACTCGTTCAGCGAACGGGCTTGGT
>JANMEB010000432.1:0-1861 GCA_031376585.1 Planctomycetota bacterium
CATTGGGCTGGGGCTGCTGATTTGGTTTTTGGGGCGAGCTGCGGAATTGGTTACGAAGGATGCGTGGACTCGCTGCTTTGTGGTTGTCGCCGGAAGTCTTGCGACCTATCTGACTTCGTTCAGTGTGACTCTGAATAATCATTTGCCGGCGGCAGCGCTGATTGCAATGTCGCTTTGGCTTGCGCTTGTCATCTTGCGGCGACCGGTCGGCTGGTTTCATTTTTTTGCATTGGGGCTGATCGCAAGTTCGGCAGCGTCCATGGAGTTGCCGGCCGTAGGCTGGTTGGCGATTTGTTCGGCAATTGCTTTCAGTCGTGGGTTCGGCAAGTCTCTTGGCGGATTTGTGCCTGGAGTTCTAATCGTTGCCGCCGGACTTTTTGGCGTGAATTATTTGGCACACGATGATTGGCGACCGCCGTATGCCCACCGCGCGGATGGGCCGATTGTCGCGAACCTCTCCGGTGATTTTGCCACTGGTTTGGATGAGGGGACATTGCCACAAGCGTTTGTCGATGCAATTGACGCAGCGCAACAACAAATGGGCTTTGCTGTCGACATCGCATCATCGGTCGCAAAACGAACGGGTGGAATGAACCCTTCGAGTAATCGGCAATGGGTTGTCAATGTTGATCGCCCAAGCCAGTTCATTGTCGAGCAAACAAGTGACGGCGGATTCAATGTGCGACGTTGGGACAACTGGTACGATTTTCCCGGCAGTTATTGGCGGCAAGATAATGAACGGAAATCGAGCATCGATCGGGGCGAACCAGACCAGTGGAAATACTTGCGGCATATGACCGTGGGACATCATGGGGTCCTGTCGCTGACGCCCGTATTTCTGTTGAGTTTGTTGGGCATCCTGCCGCTTTGCATGGTTCGTCGCTATGGATTTCGTTTTTTAGGGTTGGCGACTTTGGCGTTGACCGTTGTTGTGTTCGCGTTCTATATGACGCGCGAGACAATCGATCGAAATTACGGCGGAATGACTAGTGGATTGCGCTGGGTGTTTTGGCTTTTTCCGTTCTGGTTGATCTGGATGATCCCGCCACTGGAATGGGCGTCTCGGCGGTTGTTTCTGATCCTTCTGTGCATCCTCCTGTTGGCGATCAGCGTTGCATCAGCTTGTTATGCCATCGACAACCCTTGGGTCCATCCGTGGCTGTACGAATGGATGGCCGCTCGCGGTTATGAAGTTTAATGCACTGTTAACGCTTAAATTTATGGTTCCCGAAATTGAAGCCTGAAGCGCGAGCGAAGAAGTACCGAGGAGTACACGAGACTTTCGCCCGACTGGCCCTGAGCCAGTGGACGACGGGTTTGAAAACTAGAAATAGCGCTAGTCCCTAAACCGGTTTCCATCGGCACAGGACCATTGGTATCTACACAAGTCGGACCCCACAACCTTACCCTCCCCTTGGGAGGGTCGAAATCCGCCGAAGCGGGATTACGGGGAGGGCTTTAATTCTTGTTGGCGTGACGACCTGAACCTGTCCCACGCTGCTTATCAAACAATCCAACTGATTTGGTCTGCTGAGCGCGGAGTTGTCGGGCGCTTTGTTTCCGTTGCTTCAAAGTATTGCCTTAATGTCCCTCAATGACAACTTTTCGACTACCCTCCCCTCGTCCCGACTGGTCGGGACTCGACCCTCCCCAAGGGAGGGTGAAGGGAGTTGCGTAAATACCATTGGCTCAAAGCCAGTGGGGTGAGTTTCGGATATGCTCCCCATTCGGCCTTGCGCCGATGGAAGCCGGTTTGGTAACTAGTGCTTTGTCAAACCTAAATCTTGGTGTGCCAGTGGCACACAACCCCAATTCTTAGACTCAAAGACGCACTAGCTGGCTGCTGAATCGCAAGCATTTC
>JANMEB010000469.1:0-1186 GCA_031376585.1 Planctomycetota bacterium
CGACGGAAGCCGAAGCCGAACGTGCCTTCGCCGCGCTCGCCGAAGGTGGCAAAGTAACGATGCCGCTGGCCAAAACATTTTGGTCGCCTCGCTACGGGATGCTCACCGACCGTTTTGGAATCGACTGGATGGTTATCGTCCTGTCTGAACCGCCCAAATAGGTCGTTTGAAACGATCAATTCAAGCGTTGGAGCGGGGATAATCGAATCAACGATACTGGCGGCTGCTGTACAATCGGGTTGGGTTAGGAGTCATGCATTATGTTCCTGTTCTTCGACACGGAAACTTCTGACCTACCGAAGCGGTGGGACGCTCCAGTTTCCGACCTTCGCAACTGGCCGAGACTCGTTCAAATCGCATGGATTACGTGTGATTCGGTGCAACATTCACTTAAACCAGAGGTTCAACTAATTCGACCGGAAGGATTCACGATCTCCAGCGGCGCGTTCCAACGGCATGGCATTTCCACGCAATTTGCCATCGACAATGGCGTTCCGTTGAAACCGGTACTCGACGCCTTTTTTATGGCCGTGCAGTCTGCCGATGTCCTTGTCGGCCATAACTTCGCCTTCGACGCGAACATCGTTGGTGCCGAATTCATTAGGGCAGGGATGACCAACCTAATTCCGACCAAGGCATCTCAATGCACCATGAAGGGAGCAACTGACTTTTGTAAGTTGCCAGGCAGAATTGGCTTCAAATGGCCGACTCTGACTGAACTTCATCAGAAACTTTTCAAGACTGAATTCGATGACTCGCATGATGCGGCGGCCGATTGCTTGGCCTGCATGAAGTGTTTTTTTCGTCTCAAGGAATTGCGAATCATGCCCTGACAAATCCACCGCCATCCGTTCGCTAGGCGCTTTTTGAAGTTGCGCTATTTTGGAATGAATTTGCTCAATTGTCGAAACAGTCCTGAGATTTCATTACAACCCGATGCGTCAGCGAGCGAAAACGAAACTCTTGCAACACGCCGCAAGTCGTTCCCACACATACGTTTCGGGTTATGTTTGCCAGCAATGCGCAACATCAAATATAGCGCGTCAGGCTTCAAATCGAAAATCGCTAATTGACCATTCGCTAATTCGAGGAATTAGGCTTTGTCATCGTGGACTCCATGCTGGTCATGGCTTGATTGCTCATGCGGTCGGCGAATTGTTGCAGGGTGGCTATCTGCGGATCGTCG
>JANMEB010000040.1:0-1333 GCA_031376585.1 Planctomycetota bacterium
GCTCGCGATTATAAAAATAGGCCTTCCCAATGGTCAATCCGCTCAGCGCTCAGTCCGCTGATCAAATTTGGTAGGATGCTGCTTGAAGCGTTGGGCATTATCCAGTGCGAAATCAACACATCGGGGGCGGGTCATGGTCGGGATGGGATTCTCTGAAATTGCGATCATCTTTTTCCTGTTGGGCTTCCAAGACAACCTCGGCGTTCCGCTTGGCGTGCCTCCAGCGGAAGAAGTTCAACTGATGTCGGACGTCGCGCCAGAGAATTGCCTTTTTTATGCTTCCTGGGCAACGGCGGGGACGCCTGACCCGGAGAAAAACCCGACCGAACGTTGGTTTGCTCAAACGAAAATACAAGCGTCTTGGACGAAAATTCAAACGCAGTTCCTACAAATAACTCCAGATGACGGCGATCTTGAATCGGAAAACCCAAGCGAAAATGCACTAGCTAACTTGGCAAAGATGTTAGCCGGCCAAGCAATCACAAGAGCCACCGCAGACTTCGTTGAAAATGGCGAATCGTTGGAATCTTTGTCCGGTGGCTGTGTCATTCATTTGGAACCAGCGGCGGTAGACAAGATCGCCCAAACAATTGCGGGGCTGAAAACTTCGCTTCCGCCTGATTGGAAACCGCGCGAATTCAAAATCGAAGACAATACGTATCTCGCATTTACCATCCCCGACGCGCCAACTGAAATCGCGGTTGGCCTACGCGGGCAGTTCGCCATCATCGGCTTTGGTCCCGACTCGATTGCCAAGATCGATCGCAAAGTGCGTACGCCCGAACCTGCGTGGCTTGCGGATTTGAAAAAGAAACTTCCTGTCCAGCGCCGCTCGTCGATCAGTCACGTTGAAATTCGGCCGCTCATCGCGTTGCTGGAAACAGAACCGTGGTGGACGGAAGCAGGTCCAATCGTCAAGGACATCTTGAAACTGGATTCGCTCGTCGCATTTGAGTCGGTTTGTGGATTGGACGAACAGGGATTTTTGAGTCGCCATCATTTGAAAATCGACGGCAAGACCCCAGTGGGTTTCGCATCGATTTTTGACATAACGCCGCTTGCGAAGTCGGATTGGGAATCGCTGGCGACCAAACGAGATATTTCCTTCGGCGTGCGTCTTTCGATCGACAACCTGCTGGCCCTGATTAAACCACTTGTCGAATTGGACGGGGTCGCGAACTTCGACGAGCAGACCGAAGAATTCCATTCCATGTTTGGAATCCGACTCCAAGAAGACTTCCTCGATCAATTGGATGGCACGCTGCTCATTCAAGGGAATTTTGACAGCGGCGATCCGACCGGCGGTTGGCTCGCACAAATTGGGATCGATGAC
>JANMEB010000489.1:0-13879 GCA_031376585.1 Planctomycetota bacterium
CACAGGAGTTGTAAACTTGGAATGCCATTTCATCGACAATCAATGGCTTGAAGGACGTGGCCAGAAATTCGAATCCCACAATCCCGCAGACAGTTCTGTCGTATTCACTTGTCGTCATGCAACACCTGTGGAAGTCGCCGCTGCATTTAGCGCTGCTCGGCGGGCGTTTGAATCGTGGGGCTTTAGCGAACCCAATTTTCGCACGGGAATCGTGCAGCGTTTCGCGGAACAAGTCCAACTGCACAGCGAAGAATTGGCGCTGCTGATCAGTCGCGAAACGGGCAAACCGCTTTGGGAATCCAAAACAGAGGTGACGACGGTTATTGGCAAATCTGCTTTAGCAATCGATGCTATGAACAAGCGTCGCGATACAACAAGCTTCGAAATGGGCGACCAGCTTGCGGTGACGCGGTTCAAGCCGCATGGTGTTGTCGGCGTATTGGGACCGTATAACTTTCCGGCGCACCTGCCCAACGCGCATCTTGTTCCGGCAATCCTGGCTGGCAACACGGTTGTATTTAAGCCTAGCGAATTAACGTCGGCTGTTGGAGCATGGATGATGCGTCAATGGATTGCGGCGGGCTTGCCACCCGGCGTAATCAATCTTGTTCAAGGGGCTCGCGAGACTGGCCAAGCACTTGCAGCCGATCCGAATCTCGACGGTTTGTTGTTCACAGGGAGCAGCCAAGTCGGGCGAATTTTGCATCGAGCTTTTGCGGATTATCCGCAGAAAATCTTGGCGTTGGAGATGGGTGGCAACAATCCGCTCATTGTCCATCGAGTGAAAAACACACGAGCGGCTGCATATCATACGGTACTGTCGGCGTATTTAACCGCGGGACAGCGTTGCACTTGTGCGCGGCGACTAATTATCGTCGACGACGGCGGCAACCAAAAGCAGTTTGTTGCCGAGTTAATCGCGATGATCGGACGCTTGCGAGTTGGTTTCTATACGGATCAGCCAGAGCCATTCATGGGCCCGGTTGTTTCGCACGATGCAGGTCGCAAGCTGCTGACGGCCTATCAGCGCTTGATTGATCGCGGGGCAAAACCGTTGGTTCCGATGCGGGCCTTGCGCGATTGTCCGGCATTGCTCTCGCCGGCGCTAGTTGATTCAAGCGGCATCATCAACGATGACGAAGAATTTTTCGGTCCGCTGTTGCAACTTTTTTACGTCGCCAGCTTGGACGAAGCCATCGACCTTGCCAACCAAACCCAATACGGCTTGTCTGCCGGGCTATTGTGCGATGAGCGGGCCAGCTATGAGCGGTTCATCGCGCGGATTCGCGCGGGAGTCGTGAATTGGAATCGGCAAACGACGGGAGCCAGCGGCAAGCTACCGTTTGGCGGTTGCGGCTTGAGTGGCAATCATCGACCCAGCGGCTACTTTGCCGCCGATTATTGTTCTTACCCCATTGCCGCACTAGAAGCCGCCACCCTCGACCTCCCCGCCACACAGATGCCCGGCATCGACCTATTCTAATTCTTTTAACCCGGAGCCATCGGCGAACACGTAGACATCCGTGGCATCTTCGCCGATGGCTCCGGATTAAACGTCAATTATCGTTTACTAACGCTGGAAACGGGGACTTGAACGGGGACGGGCTGAATATCGAAGACTATGTCGGTGCCGCGAAGTGCGGGCATCGACTTGGGTCGAAGTAATTGCCCCATCCCAGGGAAATTCTTTATGGTGCCGTCTTCGACGGTGGCCTTATATCGATTGATCGTGTCGATCACTTCTTGGTTCAGGACGTCGCGGCCATCGGGGCCCGAGCGTTTGAGCCAATCGAAACCGCCGACGCAAACGTAACTTTCGAATCGGTCGTGAAACTCGTAGGCTTCGATGTCGGCTTTGCGCAATTCCTTCGTCAACCGATGAGCCTTGTCCAGCGCTTCGGCAAGTTTGCTTTTTTCACGGGACATGCCCAGCTTTCGTAAGCGTGATTCATCGTTTTTCAATTGTTCAATTTCGTTCAAATTAAAAGTCGTTTCGCCGCGAAACGTCGCGACGCGAACGCTGTACATTTTCGGGCAATCGAGCAAACTGAATTCTGTTCCGCGATTCAAGTCCAGAATGAATTTGTCGACGTGCTTCTGTGCGAAATATTCTTCGGGAAGCAACGGGCTGGGAATCAAGATCGCTTGGCCCATCGGCCCCTTCTTCTTTGCGTCGGGGTCACCGGACACTTTGCGATACACGTCGCGCCAATAACCGAGACTCTGATTGGTCGGTACGGTTTCATTGAACGCGAGTGATTTGGGCCGCATGGTCTTGATTTTTTCCAATGTCAATTCCGCGTTGCGATCGTCGAGCCCGGAAAAATTCCCAATGAGTACTGCGATCTCTTCAAAGGCACCGCCGTTTGCAAATTTGAATTGCAAAGATCGGGCCTCAAAATGCCCGTCGTCGACGATATCCACTCGCCCCGTGCCGGCACCATTGATCGTTTCGGGCAAGTCGACTTTCATCGTATACACGAAAGCGTTGAGATTTTGTTGGCTGCGCAGCTCGTGGACAAGGTCGTTGGCTTGGTGTAATCCGTTCTCGCCCGAAAACGAAGCGCACATGATGAGCCAAGGCCCTTCCTCTTTGGTCAGCCAATAAGTTTTGTCCTTTTCGGCGCCGACATGTCGGCGAAACGGAAACGCGCTCTTTTGAGCCCAGCCGATAGATGACAGACAAAGAAAAAATATCGCAAACACACTGATGCGCAATGCTGACGAAGTCATGGCGGCAAGCTCCCGAGCGAGGGTTCGTTGAAAAAGGCCCGAAAGACTAGCAATCAGCACCTTCGTTCACCAGATCGATTTGTTCGTTAGCTTGCGCAGACTTGAATGCGATTGCCGAGAACAAGGGCCGAGCGGTTGGACAAGAGACCCAAGAAAAGCGATCGTGGGACGTTTCGATGGGGTTGATTTTCACTTTAGCCAGCTTATCTTGGATCGCTCGACGGAAAGCCCTACGCGATTTTGCGGTTAGTCGGCAAATCGGTTGTATTGAGTTGGAGCCATCATGCAGTATTCGTTTCGCTTGGCTGAGTTATTGGGCCATCTCCCCGACCCGCGCAAGCGTCCAGGCACGATCAAGACGATCGTCGAATACACCGGCCTGGACCGTCATCAAGTCGCCGCGTTGCTAAAAAACGAAGTCCAGTACATCCCGCTGAAAGCACTTTCGCGACTATGCGACTTTTTGGTTGAGCATGGTCATGCAATCGCGGATCAACTTCCTGGTGCTTTGTTCGCCGTCGAGCCGGAAAGCTTTTGGGAGCTGCTAGCCCGCCGCCGCCGCTTGCAGATGTGTTTGGGAGTAAGACGCGTCATCGAGGCCGCGAATCCAGAAGTCTCTTATGTGCCCGCTTCGGATTCGGTCTTATTGGGCGAAATTCTCAATGGGGCTACGACACTTGGCGGAACCCTGCCGCTACGAAAGTCGCAGACGAATCCCGACGAAGTTCAACGGCCCGAACATTTGAAACAGTCACTCGTGTGGAGTCCGGGCCAAGCGCCCGATTCCGACGTTCGCCAGCACGCCAACGAAATCTACGATATGTACTCTGAAGTTCATGGCGACAAGGGCTTGGTCTGCATCGGTAGCAACAAGAGCAATTCAGTGGTCGAACTTGTTATCGCCAACGCGTTCGGCGCGGAACCGTTCACTTCCGAGGAAGACTTTTCCAATGCACGGCCAAGGCATTGCCCGTTTTTTATCCGCTATCGCGAGCAAGATCCACAACCGACGTCCTGTTTCGGCGGCATGAAACTTGACAAATCCAGCAAAGCAATGGCCCCGGGAATCTATTACGAAGATGCCAATGGCAAATGGGTCCAAGGCGGCTTTGAAGATTCGAAACATGAAACGGCATTGGTCTTTTACATCCACCGGGAATCGCTCGGTCGCTTGGAAATGGTTTTGGCGGGTTTTTCGGGTCGAGCCACTCGATTGCTGGCGCGAGGATTGGCGACACGGGCACAAGACTTCTGGCCTCCAAATTTCGTCGGTCAAGGAATCCAAATCGGCGCATTTATCGTGCAATATACGATCGCCAGTCCGTCCAAAAAAGGATCCGACATGCTGCGCACCGATCTTGCGGCAGTCAGCAAAGTCATCCCAATTCCTCCCGAATCCATCGGCAGTCGCATCTCGCAATAAGGCCGTTAAGAAAATGTGCCTTGAACGAATGGCACCGCCGAAGTGGTCGCACGAAAGCAAGCAACCGACACCAATCAGTAGTGCTGACACAATTGGCTGAGTTTATTCGGTGCTCCCGTGCGACAGTGGCCGGATAATCGAGCTAATCGGCCGAGTCGTTGATTGCAGCGGCGCGACTTCGATTTTGCGCTACCATGCTTGCGATATCTGACAAGCTTAAACAATTGTTCCGAACAGCGCCGCAGACGCCAAGAGTGGTAACGAGCAACGTCCAGCCGGTCCGATAACATCTTCATCACGTCATGGAGCGACGCCATCGATCGAACCGAACGGATTCGATTGCTGGCACGCCGAAAAGTCGCTGGCGTGACGATCAGTGGAATGCCAACCCAGACGCCTAGCATTCGCTAATCAGTTGCTTGATCAGTGCTTGTCCAGGAAAATCCAAGTGAGCAACGACATCAATGTTTTGGCATTCGTCAAAGGCGAGGAACGATATCTTTTTCTGTACAAAGACGAAACACGATCCGAAACGCTTCGAACGCTCGGCCGGTTTGCTTCCAATCCTGAGCTAAGCTTTAGTTGGTACGATGCGGCGGTGCTCAGCCAACGAGTTCGAGCCGACGCCAAGGCACAATTTCCAGTTGGGTCTCGAATCAGTAGCGACGTTTTAGACGACATCTTGCTGGACGACGAACCGCTAGGATAAGCGTTGTCAAAGGAGCATGATAAAGGTGTCAGGAGTCAATAGCCGGAACGGCCCGTTGGGTGCTTTGCACTATTGACTCCTGACACCTTTATCCCCGAAGGGTGCTGGGCACTATTGACTCCTGACCCCTTTAAATTGATTGGGTGCCTAGTGAACGACGCGATTCAACGCTATTTGCGATTTCTCAAAGTCGAGCGCAACGCTTCTGACTACACGATCAAGTCCTACCGCGAAGACCTGCTCGTCTGGGCGCAATACCTCAGCGACCTGTTCGGTGGCCAGCCATCACTCAGCCAAATCAGCGCGGTCGACTTGCGCGGTTATGTTGGAGCGTTGACCGACGCCGGCTACGCCAGCTCGTCCGTTGCGCGCAAGTTGGCTTCGATGCGAAGCTTCTTCAAGTTCGCACAGCGCGAGGGACTGGTTAGCAATAACCCGGCCAAACCCCTCCGCAATCCGCGGCGAGATCGCAAGCTACCGCATTTTCTGACAACTCGAGAAGTCGCCAAACTTCTGTCCGCACCCAACACAACCGATCCACTCGGAAACAGGGACAGGTCCATTTTCGAAACGATTTACTCGGCGGGACTACGGGTTAGCGAACTCGTCGGCATGAACGACGAGGACCTGGATTTGGACGACGGACTAGTGCGGATTCGTGGCAAGGGCAAACGCGAACGGCTGGGCCCGTTGGGGTCTTACGCCCTCGATTCGATACGGGGATGGTTGAGTATTCGGCAGCTTTCGGGTTCGCAAAAACCGGGCGGTCGAGCACCGGTATTCACCAATCGGTTCGGAAAACGCTTGACCACGCGAAGCGTCGCCCGAATGCTCGAAAAATATTTGCTGCAAACCGGGCTGAATACAAAAACATCTCCGCACACGCTGCGCCACAGTTTCGCGACGCACTTGTTGGACGGCGGCGCCGACATCCGTAGCGTGCAGGAATTACTCGGTCACAAAAGCATCGTGACGACTCAGATTTACACACACGTTAGCACCGCCGGCCTCAAACAGGCTTACGAAAAAGCCCATCCTCGCGCTGGACGTTGATCGCGCGCTCTACTTCGGGATTTCCGGATTGGCAACTTCCGGTTTGATTCCCAAGACATTATCGCGAACGATTTTTGTCAAATCGCTTGCCGGCTTAGCGAACTCGCGAAAGAAATCGGCGTTGGTAAAAAGTATTTTGCCATCCGCGCCGATCAAGCAAAACGCAGGGATGGACCGAATTCCGAAATCGGCTAGAAGCGGATGTTGCCAGCCGCCAGTTCTGCCTTGGGGCCAAGTCAATTGTTGGGACGCAACGAACTCCGAAGCCTTTTCGGTAGCTTCGTCGACGCAAATCGATACCACCTCAAGCTTCAGCTCGGCGCTCAACGTCTCGTACACTTTCTTCAACGCCGGCACATCACGTTCTGTACCTGGGTTACTAGTTGTCCAAAAATAAACCAAAACCGGCCGTGATAGAAGCTTCGTCAACGAAAGTTTTCCGCTCATGTCGAGCAAATCAATTTCAATGGCCGGCGCAATCTCGCCGGCCGCAAGTAATCGCGTGACCGTAAGAGGCAACGGTTTTAATTCAAGTTCGTCGACGTCGAGGACCTCAATTAGTCCGAAAACTTCCACCGCGTAGTTCTTCGACTCAACTTCGACGTCTTTGCGCCCAAACAAATTATATTTGCCGGGAGGCACGTTCAAAACTTCAAAGCTGCCGTCTTTTTGGATTTCAAGTTGGAATCGGCGTTGGTTCTTGTACTGCTCCTCGCGCTTGGCAAGAAACTCTTTACCCGCATCGCTGTCCTGAAATTCTTTGACCCAAGTTTGTCGTTGTTCTTCGGTTCGCGTTCCCCAATCCGATGGCAGCGGCGGCGGCACGAAAGCAATTTGCTGAGCGATCCCAACCGACAAAGAAGTAAGATCGAAATCAAATGGAAAACCCTCTTCGGCGACGAACTTTCCCTTGAGTGTTGCCCCGTCGTCCTGCGATGCGTGTTCCGGGGTCTTGCCTTCCTGTGATTTCGCTGCGGACGAAGCGTCAGTTTTGGTTGCTTGTCCCAATATCGATTCGTCTCTCATCGAGCAGACCACCGCAATTAGAATCAAACACACGAATTGCATTTTGTTGAACATGAAATACCAGAAAAGGAACGAGCGCGTACTTTGGTCGATCACATTGTACCCGCAGAGCGCGGGAAAGTAGGGAAATCGGATGTTTGGCGAAGTCAATTCCGGTTGCCGCCGCTCCAACTGATTGTGAGCCCGAAACGAAATCTCGATACGCGAGGGTCAACCACCAAATATCTCCGAAGGATACGCAAATTGGCCTGAGAATCTGGAGATCTCATTTTCCGTTCTTACATTTTTCCCAATATGCCGACGAGGTCGGCAGTGCGGCAACTATAACCCCATTCGTTGTCGTACCAGCTAAGCACTTTGGCCATGCGCCCATCCTCGCCGATGACTTGGGTGAAGTCCGCCGCGAAGATTGAACTGTGCGGGTCGTCAATGATGTCGGTCGAAACGAGCGGGTCTTCGGAGAAATACAAAATGCCTTTGAGTGGACCAGCCGCGGCAGCTTTCATCGCCGCGTTGATCGATTCGGCGGTTGCGGATTTATTGAGCATCACCGTGAGGTCAACGACACTGCCGCAACTGACCGGGACGCGAATAGCGATGCCAGTCATTTTGCCTTTGAGTTCCGGAATCACTAGCCCGACAGCTTTAGCTGCTCCGGTCGAGGTCGGAATGATGTTCTCGGCGGCCGCACGGGCGCGATACAAATCTTTGTGCGGCAAATCCAAAATCTGCTGATCGTTGGTATAGGCATGTACTGTCGTCATGAGCCCGCGTTCAATGCCAAACGACTCATGCAAGACTTTGGCGACCGGGGCAAGGCAATTCGTTGTGCAACTCGCGTTTGAGACGCACTTCATGTCCTTGGTCAGTTTGTTGTCGTTAACGCCGATCACACAAGTCAGATCGCCGCCATCTTTGGCGGGCGCGCTGATGACGACTTTGCGAGCTCCTGCTTGAATGTGGGAATCGTATCCAGCTTTCTCGCCGCTGGCTCGTTCGGTAAACACGCCGGTGCTTTCGACGACCACATCGACCTTGAGTTCTTTCCAAGGCAATTTTCGCGGGTCGCGTTCGGCATAAACGCGGAACTTGTCACCGTCGACGATCATATTCTCCGCATCGTAAGTGACCGTCCCTTGGTAGCGACCGTGGACGCTATCGTATTTCAGCAACGTGGCAAGCGTTTTGGTATCGGTCAAGTCATTAACTGCAACCACGTCAAATTCTTTGTTTCGCTGCATAAAATTGCGAAATGTCAACCGACCGATTCGACCAAAGCCATTGATGGCGACTCGAACTGCCACGGGCAACCTCGTGTGTGAAGAAATTTGCGAAGATGGATTCGCGGATTATACGAACGGCCAAAAACGCTTACAAGCGGCACGCGAGTATCGCGATTGATCTCACTCTTGTGTTGGTCGTCGGTTCACAACCCAAGAATCCCTGGCCAGAAGTCGAAGCGAACGCAAACTAAAGGCTGCTCGACAGGATTCTTCGGTGGCGCTGCTGCGAGAATTTGGAACATTGCTTTGCCTAGGGCGTCGCCGACGAGAAAGTAGGATTCGGCGTTGCCGACTTCGTGATGGCAGTGGCCGGGATTCGGCGAGTCCTCCGGCTTGCGGACAAAGTCGTGTGTTTCGACGAACAACGCGGTGCCTTTGAAATCGGCGTGATCGGCAGCTTTTCGGAATCGTCCGCACTTGCCCAAAAAAAGGCCGACACCCCAAATTCAAAATAGCGCGATCAGCGAACGCGCCTGCATCAAAATTTCTCCGGCACTTTGCGATCGAATCGAAAGACAGAACTCTGTTGAATGATAACGTTTGGTACGGCCCGACATCATTGACGCTAGACCGACGCTTGCGGCGATTCGTGCTTGGGCTAGAGATGGCTGGGATGTTCGTGGAATAAATGGCCGTGGAGCCGATGTTGATGGCCTGCCGCATTCGGCATGTCCTTGACAATCGTTTCCGCTCGTTGGACTTCCTCGTGGGTGCCACACACGACGACAAGACTATTGCCTTCGTCGAGCATGCGCTGATATTCATCGTGCGTCGGCAAGTTGATCGAGTCGTCCAGATCGGCTTTGTCCGCGCCTCCCATGCCGCCAATGAGCCCACCGGCGAAACCGGCGTAGAGCATTGCTCCAACCGCCAACGCGGGCGAGGCCGTCAAAGCGGCCGCCGCAACTCCAAAGCCGGCGCCGATACCCAGTCCAATTCCGGCTCCCTTGACGGCACCAGTGGCCAACACGCTTGAAGTCGTCTCTTGAGCGGGTTCCGTTTCGGGGAAATCATTTCTCACAACTCGAGTAACGAGTTCGACTTTCTGAGGCGAGAATCCTTGTCGATTCAAGTTCTCGATAACGGACTTCGCAGTTTCCAAATCGTCGAAAACCGAAACCAAAACTCTGGAATTTAAATTTTCGCTTTTCAAGTTCATACTCCGGCCCTTATTTGATTGAATGAAGTCGCAATCTTTGCACGGTCCAAAAACGCCCTTGGGCATGCTCAATTGTTCCAGATCAAAGTCCGTTGAACAGCATCCGCAACCAAAAGCCGCGCGGAATTAGCAAGAAATATACTCGGCAAATTAGCGTCCGCCACGAAACTTGGTCACTTCGTTGATATTCGAGAACCAAAATCAAAGCCTCGACGAGTGGGAGTTAGACGCCAATTTCTCCTTAGAATAAGCGAATTTTCGCCAGAGTTCGGCGGTTTCGCTTTTGCCTCTAAGCCTAATCAGCCCGATGAAATCTTACTCCACGTCCCTTGACTCGAATTGGAGCTAAAATGATCGGCACGATGAAACGCCTGAAACTGAATTGTTGCGTAAACTCAAAGCTTCCGGCCTTGGCCGCGATGGCGATCGGTTGCATTTGCCCCTTTTTTGATTTCCGTTGCGCAGCTCAAGACCCAATCGTTGGTTCGCCAACTATTGAATATCAACGCGACGTTCGCCCGATCTTGTCAGAGACTTGTTTCAAGTGCCATGGTCCGGACGATGCAGCGAGGCAAGCCGATTTGCGATTGGATCGCGCCGAAGACGCCGCTGCTGTTTTCGAAGTGGAAGCCGATGAGCGGCCGGAATTCATTCGCCGAATCACGAGTGACGATCCGTTGGAAAAAATGCCGCCAGCGGATTCCAATTTGAGCTTGAGCCCAAAGCAAATCGAGGTGCTTCGGACATGGGTTGCCGAAGGTGCGACGTATTCCGTCCATTGGTCGTTGCGCCCAATAGCGCGGCCCGAACCGCCAGCGAGCGGCGATGCAACGTGGCCCATCACGTCGATCGATCAATTCGTGTTCGCCAAGCTTCACGAGCATCGGCTTGAGCCCAGCCCGCCTGCGGCCAAAACAGAATTATTGCGCCGGCTCGCGTTTGATTTGACTGGCTTGCCGCCGACGATCGAAGAACTTGACCAGTTTCTCGTCGACGAATGCGAGCGGGCATACGAAAAAATGGTCGATCATTATCTCAGCCAATCAAGTTACGGCGAACGGATGGCTTTCCACTGGATGGAGGTCGCGCGGTACGCGGATTCTTACGGCTACCAAGTCGACCGCGACCGAATCGTTTGGCAATGGCGCGATTGGGCGATCGGAGCTTTCAACGAAAACTTGCCGTTCAATGAATTCGTCGTCCAGCAATTGGCGGGCGACTTGTTGCCGCAAGCGACGGACCGCCAGATCTTGGCCACGGCGTTTAATCGATTGCACGGTCAAAAAGCCGAAGGGGGGAGCACGCCGGAAGAATTTCGCATCGAGTACGTTGCCGATCGCGTGGAGACGCTTGCGACTGGTTTTTTGGGAATGACGTTGGAGTGCGCCCGCTGCCACAATCACAAATTCGATCCAATCACGCAGCGCGAGTATTACCAACTGTTTGCGTTTTTCAATAACATTGACGAAGCTGGTTTGCACTCGTATTTTACCGAGTCGGTGCCGACGCCGACACTATTGCTTGCGAACGACGCTGCCAAGCAACGAATTGCCGATCTGCAAACCGCCGTCAACAACGCTCAAATCGAATTGGTTGAAGCACGCGAGCCACGCCGCGCGGCTTTTGCACTTTGGCGAGAGGCACGTTCGCAGCAAGCTGCCGAATCAACGATTCAAGGCCGCATCGCGAATTTGGATTTCGAAACGCCACCGGCGGAACCGAATCGATCTGTGGCTGGCAAAAACGGTTCAGCAGTCGAATTGACTGGTGATGACGCGATCGAATTGTCCGTCGGCAATTTTGCACGTCACCAACCGTTTTCAGTTGCCTTGTGGTTGAAGATCCCGGATGTAAAGGAGCGAGCTGTCGTCTTTCGGCGCTCGGCGGCTTGGACGGATGCGGCCAGCCGCGGTTACGAATTGCTTATCGAAAATGGCCGGCTCAGTGCGGCCTTGGTTCATTTCTGGCCCGGCAACGCGATCCGAATTCAATCCCGCGAACCGCTGCCGCTGGACTCGTGGACGCATGTGGTGGTGACTTACGATGGCTCCAGTCTCGCCAGCGGACTAACGCTATTCGTCGACGGTCGCCGTGCCGATTGTGAAACGATTCGCGATAGCCTAAACAAGGAAATCACGGGCGGCGGCAGCGACAATCTCGCGATCGGAGCTCGATTCCGCGACAATGGTTTCAAGGGAGGCAGCGTCGACGATTTCCAAGTCTTCGACCGACAGCTTACAACGCTCGAAGCTCGGCAATTGTTTGACGGACACTCGTTGTCGGAGGCATTGAGTGCTGCCGCCAGCCAAACAAATCACGACTTGACGGAGGAACTGTTCGAATATTACTTGGCGACCGCAGCCGAAGAAACTCGCTCGCAGATCACAGCGTTGGCTTTGAACCGCAAGCAGTTGAACGAATTTGGCGAGCCGATTCCTGAAATCATGGCGATGCGCGAAATGACGCCGCGTCGTCCGACTTATGTGCTGCGAAGAGGTGCCTACGATGCGCCAACTGAATCGGTAGAGCCGGGCACACCGGAAGTCATGCCAGCATTTTCGCCTGAGCTACCGCGAAACCGGCTCGGCTTGGCGAAGTGGTTGACGGACCCTGCCCATCCGCTGACCGCGCGCGTCGCCGCGAATCGAATGTGGCAACTGATATTTGGCCAAGGCTTGGTCCGCACGCCGGAAGATTTCGGCAGCCAAGGCTCGCCACCAACGCATCCAGAATTGCTTGATTGGTTGGCTCGAGACTTTATCGACCACGGCTGGGACGTCAAATATTTTCTCAAGCAGCTTGTTATGTCGGCGACGTATCAGCAATCGTCGTGGCCCACGGAGCAATCACTGAGTGCGGACCCGGATAACCTTTGGCTGTCGCGAGCCAATCGCCAGCGTCTCGACGCGGAAATGTTGCGCGATCAAATCCTCTACACCAGCGGATTGCTTGACCGGACCATTGGCGGTGCGTCGGTGAAGCCCTACGAGATCGCACAAGCCTTCAACCCGCAAACTCCGGACGAAGGGAGCGGCCTCTATCGCCGCAGCTTGTATACCTATTGGAAGCGAAATTCGCCTCCGCCAGTCATGGTAACGCTCGACGCAGTGCGCCGCGAAATCTGCACTGTCAAACGCGAACAGACTTCAACGCCGCTACAAGCGATCGTGCTTCTCAACGACCCGCAACGACTCGAAGCCGCCCGCGTTCTTGCTGCCCAGCAGCTTGCCAAACATCCCGTTGACGTTCAACCAGCGATTCGTGTCATGTTTCGCACACTCACCAGCCGCATGCCGCGTGATGAAGAATTGCAGGTTTTGCAGAAACTGTTCGGGCAACAGCGCGACTTTTATCAAGCCCAACCCGATCAAGCTCGCGCTTTACTCGCCACTGGAAAATCGCCCGCACCCAGTGACATCGACGCAGCACAAGTATCCGCCCTGACCATCGTCGCCAGCACGATCATGAACATGGATGCTTGCTTGACTAAGCGATAATCCCGAAAGAAGTAACAAGGTGACCTATGTCGACGAACGAGCCAACCACGCGCGACGAATTAAATTTGACCGGCATCAACCGCCGCCAATGGCTTACGCGATTCGCGGGCGGGCTCGGTGGATTGGCTTTTGCGGACTTATTGTTGGCAGGGACGCAACCAGACACAGACGTGCGGCCAACTCATTTCGCGCCGCGTGCGAAACGGGTGATCTACTTGTTTCAAAGTGGTGCGCCGTCGCAATTGGACTTGTTTGATTACAAGCCGACGTTGAACGCGCGTCATGGGCAGCCGTTGCCAGACGAAGTTCGCCGCGGACAACGCTTGACCGGAATGAGTGCCAACCAAGCCTCGATGCCGCTATCCGGCTCCCCGTTCAAGTTCGCGCAGCATGGCGATAGCGGCAGTTGGATCAGTGACTTGTTGCCGCACACCGCAAGTATCGCCGACAAGCTTTGCTTTATTCGGTCGATGCACACCGAAGCAATTAATCACGGGCCAGGCGTCACGCACATGCAAACCGGCTCGCAGTTTCCGGGGCGGCCTTGTATGGGTGCCTGGGTCGATTACGGGCTGGGGACGGAAAATCGAGATTTGCCCGCGTTCGTCGTGCTGCTTACCAAAGACAAAGGTGGTCAACCGCTGGGTGCCAATTTATGGGGAAACGGTTTCTTGCCCTCCAATCATCAAGGCGTCATGCTGCGCGCCGGCGCGACGCCGGTCGTGTACTTGGATAACCCGGCCGGAATTGATCCGAGCAATCGCCGCATCATGCTCGATAGTTTGCAACACCTTGAACAATCGCAGTTGGCGTTGAACGCCGACCCGCTGATTGAAAATAAAATCGCGCAATACGAACTTGCGTTTCGAATGCAGACTTCGATCCCTGATTTGGCAGACTTTTCCGACGAACCGGACTATGTGTTCGAAGAATACGGAGCCGATTCGCGGACGCCAGGAACTTTTGCGGCGAATTGTTTGCTGGCTCGGCGCATGG
>JANMEB010000497.1:0-4446 GCA_031376585.1 Planctomycetota bacterium
GATCAATCGCTGTCGCGAGTGATGGAACCGCGCACCAGCAGCCCCGACGCCAAACTCCGCGCGGTTGAGCAGTTGGCTGCGGCCGGAATCCGCACGCATGTCTTGATCGCGCCTGTGATCCCGGGACTAACCGATCACGAAATCCCGGCGATCCTCGAACGAGCAAAAAACGCCGGTGCCACGTCGGCCGGATACATTCTGCTCCGGTTGCCGCTCACGGTTGAACCCGTGTTTATGGAATGGCTACAACGGACACAGCTCGATCGTGCGTCGAAAGTCGAAGCACGTATCCGCGCCACGCGGGGCGGCAAGCTTTACGAAAGCGACTTTGGCGTCCGAATGAAAGGCCGGGGCGAAATCGCCGAACAAATCAAACGTACTTTCACCGTCTTTTCCCGCCGTTATAACTTTGCGCAAGACCGGACTTCACTCGACACCAGTCAATTCCGCCCGCCAGTCCCAACCTCCGGCCAAGGCTGGCTGTTTCGCGACTAGGGGTTTTGCCAAAATAGAAAATTGGGATTCGAACAAGTGAAATCAAACGTCCTGTCCCCAACGAGCTTGCCTCGTTGAAACATGAGATTCGCAAGCTAAACGTCGGCGGCGCACGCGCCTAAAAACCCCAGCTGGCTTGCCCCGTTTGGTGAATGAGATTTTTTTGCTAACCGGCGGTCGCGAAATTACGTGTGAATTTATCACTCTGGAGAAACGATCATGAACATCAATCGATCACACTGGAATCGGCGGAAATTTCTCCAAGCGTCCGGAATAACAATGACAAGCTTGTGGTTAAGCGGCACGCTGCTTCACGCAAGAAATGCGGCCAATCCACATGCCAAAATCCGCTTGGCGGTCGCCGGCGGAGGATTCGGTGCGGCCCATCATTGGCACGAACACCCGCAATGCGAAATTACCGCTGTCACCGATCTGGTCGAAGAGCGACGACAGACGCTCGCGAAAAACTATGGCTGCAAAAATGTTTTTCCGTCGCTGGAAGACTTGCTCGACAAAGCGGCCGATCAGTTCGACGCGGTCGCGGTTTTCACCGATGCTCCGAGCCATGTCAAGCACGCAATCATGTGCATGGAGCGCGGCAAGCACGTCGTCAGTGCTTGTCCGGTCGGATTGACGATCGAGGAATTGAAATCGCTGCTGGCCGTCAAACAGAAAACGGGACTCGTCTACATGATGCACGAATCAAGTTACTACCGCCAACCGTGCATCGCCGCGCGCGAAGCTTATCAAAACGGCGAATTCGGCAAACTCTGTTTTTCCGAAGTCGAATATTATCACCCCGGAATTGGCGGTCGACACAATTCACTCTCGCGCTGGCAAGGCGTCGATTCGTGGCGATTCGGCTTCCCGCCCATGCTATATCCGACGCATTCGCTGGGTTTGCTCGTTGGTGTAAGCGGCGAACGAATTGTGAAAGTCTCTTGTATTGGGCAGCGCGTCGGGGATGACTTTCCCGAAGCCGCTGAGAACCAATACCAAAACCCTTTCAACAACGAGTTCGCATTGGGCGTCACCAATCTGGGAAACACTTGTCGCTTTGCCGTCTGTTGGCAGATCGCGGCCGAAGGCGAAAGGGCGCAGTGGCTGGGTGAAAAACTTTCCCTATGGATGGAGGGTTCCGCTGGCCAGCCGCAAGCCCGTCGCAAGATCGACGGCGGCTGGGAGCGTTGGGATGTTCCGAATTATTGGGCGACTGATCGTTTGCCCGAACCCATGCGTCACGACAGCGGGCATGGCGGCAGTTCCGCTTTTCTGTGTGCCGAATTCATCAACGCGCTGCTCGAACAGCGCGAACCCGCCATCGACATTTACGAATCCATCGCCATGACCGCCCCCGGCATCATCGCCCATCAATCGGCGCTCGGCGGCGGCACCCAACTCGACGTCCCGGATTTTTTATAGACGTAATGTTCGAATACGGTGCGTGCTTTCATGGAGGAAAAGGTCAGGTTCAATTGCTTGCAGTCCCTATAGGATTTCGTGCGCACACGATTGCAACAGTTCCGTACTCTGGACCTTCAAGAGCCAATAGCTCATGTTCAACATCGATTTGCCGGCCAAGTTTACTCGCCCACCAACCATCGGGAAGTTGACGGGCTGCGTGTGTCGGAATTTGCAGAGCACTAACGAAAATTGCTATTTTCTGTTTTCCGAATTCCAATGTTGCGTCCGAAATTTCATTGTAACCCAGAGATTCAAACGCCGTAATAAATGCATCAATTGTTTGCGCACGCGGAATATTTGGCGGCCAAAAGTATTGCTGCAATGGATCGGGCCACCACCATCGTCCGACGTCGTCTGCAGCCCACGCAATACAATTGTAGCCATCGTCGGTCGGGCTCGTTGGCCGACAATTTTTCGCACTTAGATTTGGAAAAGCTAGGCTACATCTGTTTAGCCATTCCGCAAAGGTCATTGGCTGGCAATTCCTTTTTGTTTAGCCCAGCTGAGCCACGCGGCCTTCATACGGTTAACTACACCCCGGTCACTAGGTGGAACTGGATCCTCGTTTGAAATTGCCTTTAGCGCCCAATACCAGTGACCTGAGTTGTAATGTAAATCATCAATGATCATTGGAATTGCCTCCGGTCCCATTCCGATGATCGATTGATACGCCGGGTGCATCGCAATTTCACTTGTCGACGAAAGCCACTGAGTATCCGCTCGCCATTTTTCGGCGAGCATCCAGAAACGACGTCTCCTTCGATTTCGAACGCTTGACGATGCAGACTCAAGATACGTTCGAACATCCGCAATTTGTCTTTGCAACTCGATTGCCTGAGCGCTCGCCGCGAAAGGTGTAACGAATAATAAGGTGCCAACGATTATTTTTGGCACACCCACAATAGATACGGATTTGGGCATTGTGTTGGCACTCACCTATACTTTTCTAAAGCCTGCGGTGTCAAACTCTCGAAAAAAAGACGGTTCTTGACGCTTCGAAGATCCTCAAATCTCGTCCACATACTTTCGTCCGCAATCCCATCCGGAATCGCAGCGAACGTGTCAAGATCAAACGTACATTCCTGGGAATTTTCTGAAAGTGCTTGAGTTACAATCGCGATGGCCTTTTCAGTATCAAACGGAACAACAAACCTAAGCAGGAATCCCGCTACTGATTGGGGCAATGATCCCGCGATACTAAACGTCGTCTTGAACGTAGTCTCAAATGATTCGCCTGGAGGCAGCGAGATTCGGTTTATGTATCGTAACGCAAACCGAATGATCTTGTTCGGTTTCGTTATGGCTTGGTATTTGCCCCAAAGTACCTGTGCCCGAGCCTTCAATTCACTCCAAGACGAATACGGTTCAAGACGCGAAAGTGAGAATCCATCAAGGCGAAATTGGGTGACCCATTTTCCGTCTGTAGACCTAAGCATTAGACCCGTTTGTGCTGGAGTCTCTGATGTAAAGCTAGATCCACCATTAGCCGAAATGCTGAACTGACTCTTGAAGATTCGAATTTCTTCTCTTGATGGGAATTCGGCTACCAAATCATCGGCACAGGCCTCAATCGCGCTAAGCGAAACCTCAGGCGATTGCTCGACTTGTATGTCCATCAGTCCTTCAACGATCGGAGCGCGATTCAGTTGCGGCCAAGTTTTCATTGCAAATCTGGGTTCAAGTCGAATTCAACTGTTGCAATAATAGCCGATAGATTTCGGCATGTCTTGCGGGCGAATCAAAAAAATCCGACCTATAGACGTTGCAGAAAACATCTTTTCCCTAACTTGGTCCACTGAATTTTTCTTCATCGGGGTCACCTGGATCTCGGTTGCGACGAAGCGAGAATTAACCCAGGATCGGCTTGACCACTTCGCCAAACACGTCCGTGAGACGGAAATCGCGGCCGGCATGTCGATAGGTGAGACGCGTGTGGTCAAAGCCGAGAAGGTGTAGCAACGTTGCGTGAAGGTCGTGGACGTGAACGGGATTCTCGATGGCGCGGAAACCGAACTCGTCAGTTGCGCCGTAAACCATGCCTCCTTTGACTCCGCCGCCGGCGAGCCACACGGTAAAGCCCCAATGATTGTGGTCGCGGCCGCCGCCTGGCTTGCCATCGACCAGCTCGACCGCCGGCGTTCGGCCAAACTCGCCGCCGCAAATCACCAGCGTCTCGTCCAACATCCCGCGCTGCTTGAGGTCGCCCAACAGCGCGGCGATCGAGCCATCGCATTCGCCGGCCAACTTTCGGTGCTCTTTTTCCAGGTCGTTGTGACTGTCCCACGGCTGCACGTCACCGTGATAAACTTGGACAATCCGCACGCCGCGTTCAACTAGACGCCGCGCGAGCAAAAGCTGCCGGCCGTGAACCGTGTCGCCATAGGCATCCAAGATGTACTTTGGCTCGTGGGAAAGATCGAATGCTTCGGTCGCTTCGGTTTGCATCCGAAAGGCCAACTCGAAAGCTTGAATTCGCGCTTCTAGCTC
>JANMEB010000520.1:0-5216 GCA_031376585.1 Planctomycetota bacterium
ACCAAGCAAAAAGCACCAGAAGGCTTCGCGGCTCCCGGTCCGCAGGTAACGCCGGCGGCTAAAGGGTCGCAGGCGGTCGATCAACCGGCGATAGCAATGGTATCGTCCACAAACGCAAACGCCATGTTGGCCGAATTCGAGGCGATGGCAATGGCATCGAATCCAGCAATAGCCGAAGCGGCAGCGCGAGTCGAGGCAGCCCAAGGGCGCTTGTTGCAATCAGGGCTTGGGCCGAATCCAGAAATCGGATACTCCGGCCAGCAATTGGGAAGCCGCGGAGTTGCGGAACAGCAAGGGCTCGTTTTGAGCAAGAAGTTCATTCGCGGCGGCAAACTGGAATTGAGTCGCGCCGTTGAGTGCGAGGAAGTTCATCGGCAAAACGCGGCGCTGGCATTGCAACATCAGCGAGTCGTCACCGATGTGCGAATCGCTTTTTATAACGCGCTCGCGGCACAGCAAAGACTTGCTTTGGCGCGGCAACTTGCTGAAATTAACGCACAGGCGCTAGCGGCGGCTGAATCGTTAGTGCGGGCCAAGGAGGGTAGCAAAGTTGATGTACTGCAAGCACAGATCGAATTGGAAACGGTGACTGCGGCATTGCATCAAGCTGAATTCGAAGTTGCAGGCGCATGGCGGCGATTGGCGTCAGTCGTCGGCCAGCCTGACTTGCCGAAACAAGTGCTGACAGGTGAAATGGAAACGAGCGAGCCAATACTTGCCTTCGAAGATCTTTGGCCGCAGTTGAACGAAATGAGTCCAGAAATTCAGTTGGCGAGAATCGCGGTTGAAAAGGCTTGTCGGAATCTTCGCCGGCAGCAAGCCGAACCGATTTCGGACGTTGAAATTCAAACAACTCTTCAATACGACAATGGCACCGACGGAATCAACGGAAACGTGCAAGTAATGTTGCCGTTGCGAATCGCCAATCGAAACCAAGGCGGAATTCAGGAAGCCATGGCGCAAGTGGCCGAGGCCCGCCAGGCTCTGGAGCGAAAGCAATTGGGGTTACGTGCCAAACTGAGCGACGCGTTCGCGCAGTATGAAACGGCGCGAGATCAAGTCGGCCATTACCGCGAATCGATCTTGCCGAAAGCCGCCGAGAATTTGGAATTGGTACGCCGGGGATACGAAGCGGGCGAGTTCAGCTTTATCCAAGTGCTCGTGGTGCAACGCACCTATTCGGAAAAAAATTCGATTTATCTAACCGCACTGCGCGAGCTTTGGACGCGCAAATTGGAAATCGACGGACTACTGCTAAAAGACAGTTTGAGCGATTTCTAAGTCCCTACGCCGCGTTGCTTGGCGTAAATGTCTCGCGCAGTTCGGCTGCAAGCTCGTGATAGCGGACGTAAAATCCGCGCGAGATCCATCCCAAATAAACATTGAGCCCGATCGAACAGAGCAGCAGCATAAACAAGTACGATAAGGTCCGGTTATCGGCGCGAGTTGCCGAATCGTTGGCACCCAATATTGCCGAAGTTAACGAATCCGCAGGTACCTTCGAAAGAGATTGATTCGTATCCCATCCCGGCTGGTTATCGGCAGGGAAACGCAGCGGTGGAGTTTCTGACGTGGCCATGCCTTGCGGAAACCTGGGGGCGTCAAGCTGCGGAGTGCTGCGCGATATCGGCGGCGCCGAGATCGACCCAACGCCTGGGCTGGTATTTTCGAATGGCGATCGAGTCAAGTTCGGGTTGTAACTGGAACTTGAGCTTCCCGCAATCGTAGCGTTTGAGTCACTGCGAGTGCCCCACAACCCGTTGCTGCTTCCGTCGATCGGAGTCAGTTTGCGAGTCGAATCCGTCAATTGCGAAAGCCCTCGACCTGCGGTTCGAGTATCAGTTCCATTATTGTTTAAGTCAAAGTTATTCGACGCTGGCTGTTGCCAAGGGCTCGTGCTGGGTTTGAACGTGTCACCGACCTTCGTTGCCGGCAAGTTGTCTTGTTGAATGCTGCCGCCGGATCGCTGCAAGTTCAACCCAAGACTGGTCGGACGAGTCAACGGCGGCGGGTTGTCATCGACGGCTGCGGTTTGGTTGTATTTGCTTGGGTCAAAGCGTTCGGGTGCTGCGCTCACTTTATCGTTATTGAGAATCGAGTGGACACCAGAGGAAGGTTTAGATTGCGGCTGGATCGCTTTCGAGGGCTTGTATTCGATGCGAACTTTATCGACTTGGCCGCGAATGGACTCTGGAATCACACTGATAAGCGATTGTCCGTCGCGCAGTGCTTCGATCATTTCATCGTCGAATTCCAGCGTGTAGATGACAGGCCCATCGCTGGTTTCCTTTTGCGGCACACCGTTCGGGTTATTTTGTGCTGCAAATAAACTCAACGGCGCGAACGCAATTACAATGACAGATGCCAGAATTTTCACTGGTGGCACTCCACGATTTGTGCAAATGATTCAGACTGTTCATAGTAGCTGTTTTGCCGTTCGTGCGTAAATAGCGACTTGCCGACCTTCTGAAGAACTTCACGGCGTGTTATTTTGCGTTTTTTACAGCGAAAAGTTGTTTGGGTCAAAGCATGGCGCATGATTCTGGTCGGCCTCGTTGGTTCGTGTGGCTGAAATGGGTCATCGTGGCCGTCGTCATCGCGGGCTTGGTTGTGATGCTGCGCGGCGTGCTTCGCGATCTGCAATCATCCAAGATTGACTTGAGGGAACTTCGTTGGGAATGGCTGGTTGCGTCGTGCGTTCTGTACGGACTTGGCACAATTCCTGGTTGCATCTACTGGCATAGAGTTCTTGAGTCGATGGGGCAACGGCCCGCGTGGGGGCGTTCGCTGCGAGCGTTCTTTTTCAGCCAACTAGGAAAATACGTTCCCGGCAAAGCAATGGTCGTCGTGATGCGAACATCGATGATCAGCGGTCCAGAAGTTCGCCCAGCGATCGCGGTGACTTCGGTTTTCGTGGAGACGCTGACTTGGATGGCGGTCGGTGCGACCATCGGCAGTTTACTGTTGGCACTGCTTCATCCGGAGCAGCGTTGGCTTGCGCCGATTGGAATTGGATTTGCGGTTTGTGCTTTTTTGTCCCTTTCGCCTCCGGTGCTGGGGCGAGCGCTTCAAATGGTTCGCAGACTTAAAGGCAGAACCGCCGACGAGTCAGAAATTCGCAGCGTGAGTTATGGAACCATCGCGAGTGGCTGGCTGCTGATGTCACTCGGCTGGACAATGGTCGGGGCGAGCATGTGGGCCGTGCTCTTTGCAGTTCCCGGCCCCCCCGCAGGTTGGAATCATTTCGGTTTGGCAATGGAGTGCGTGACGTTGTCGATTGTGATCGGGATCGCGTCATTGATACCAGGTGGTTTGGGGGTGCGTGAGTTAGTGATCGTACCGCTTTTAACGCGCGATTTCGGCGCACCCAAGGCACTGACCTGTGCAATTCTGATTCGACTCGTTTGGTTGATTTCCGAAGTCGCTATCGTTGGTATAATCCAGTTGGTAACGAGTTGGCGGAAGGCTCGCGCAGCCCGAGTTGTGTAAAGGCGAGCAACAGTTGATTCGATACCGAACAAAAAGTAGCAGGCACACTCCGTGTGCCGTGCGCATTTGGGTAAGGCACACGGAGTGTGCCTGCTACAATGGTAAATCGATTCTTGCCGTTCGCCTAAAACGACAATGTTTCCTCGCCTTCCTGAGGAGAAGGTGTGGTGGGGGGACAAATCCCCAATGAGCGAATTCATGAAAATTTCTATCGTGATACCGGTCTTCAACGAGCAAGATTCCTTGCGCGAGCTGCATGGCGAAATTTGCGGCGTGGCTCAATCGTCAGCGTATGACTGCGAAATGATCTTCGTCGACGACGGTTCGACCGACCGTTCGTGGGAAGCCATCTCACAAATTGCGGCCGACGATGCGCGCGTGCACGGGATTCGCTTTCGGCGGAACTTTGGCAAGTCAGCGGCGCTGGCGGCCGGTGTGCGCGCGGCGAATCATGATTGGATCGTTATGCTGGACGCCGACCTGCAAGACGACATTTCCGAACTTCCGAAATTGATTAATCAAGCAAACGCTGGGTTCGATCTCGTCAACGGTTGGAAGGCAGACCGCCAAGATCCGCTTTCGAAACGCTGGCCGTCAAAAGTTTTCAATTGGCTCGTCAATCGCGTGAGCGGAACGCGTCTGCACGATCACAATTGCGGGTTCAAGCTATTGCGGCGCGAAATTTTTGAAGAGATTCAGCTTGTCGGCGATTGGCATCGATTCATACCAGTGCTGGCCGATTCGCGAGGTTGGCGGATCGCCGAAGTCGCAGTCAACCATCGTCGACGAAAATTTGGCAAATCTAAATATGGCCTTTCGCGGTTCCTCAAGGCCTCGCTCGATTTAATCACGATTGGATTTTTGTCCAATTTTCATCATCGCCCGCAATACGTTTTGGGCACGGTCGGTTTGTTTTCGTCGATCACGGGCGCGGCGGGAATGGTTTACTTGGCCCTGTATTGGCTGGTCCGCATGACGGCCTATCCGGCTTGGCCTCCGGTTCACGAGCGACCGCTGTTGTTGTATTCGTTAGGAGCGCTGCTCGTCGGTGTGCATTTGTTGGCGCTGGGATTCTTGGCGGAGTTAATTGTTGCCAATCGAGGGAATCAGCGCACGCTTTACTCGATCGCCGAGACGACACGACACGAAAACGCAAACGAACCGGTTCGCGAATCGTCGGTTCGAGTCGATGGGCCTTCGCTCACTCGCAACAAACAACGAACGTGAGAAAGGGTCGATACTTATGGCTTCCCAAGTCGCCGGCTCAAGCCTTCAACCCGTTCCACAGGGTTTGAATCACGCTACGCGCTGCGTAACTTGGCTGTTGATCGCAGTCACTTGTGGAATGGTGGTCGCGCGAATTCTAGTTTGTCATTCGCCCGATCCTAATCGCCCCGTTCCATTTATGAGCGCCAACGATCGGAGCCGCTGGTGTACGGTTCACTCGCTCGTCGATTACGGGACGTTCGCCATCGATCCGGTGATCGATGGCAAAAACGGGCAATGGTGGGATACGATCGATAAGGTCCGGCACGTCGGGCCCGATGGTCAGATGCATTCGTACTCCAGCAAGCCGGTGCTGTGGCCCACGATGCTCGCCCCAAAAACCAAATCAGCAGCCCCAGCCCAATGACGTTGTTGACGATCAACATCAGCCGAACGACATTGAACAAATCGTTCTCCATCGTCCAGCCGGTCGCTTTTTGGATCAGCCAATACTGTCCGGC
>JANMEB010000523.1:0-4412 GCA_031376585.1 Planctomycetota bacterium
TTGTGAACTGTCGTTTGATTGGAATACATGAAATCAATTGGTTGGAACAATGCCCTCTAAAAGGCCTTTCAATTGGCTTTCTGCAGAATCATGGGAAGAGGGGAAGAGGGACTTGATTCGGGCGCGAGAATAGCAAATGGGACCGCGTGATTCAATCGCAGCATAGGGCGGTAAACTTTCGCTGATCGGAACTTGTGGCACGCAAATCGCCGAAAAAGCCGTCGAAACCCCGTTTTTTAGCGCTAGTCGGCAAGATCGGAATCGATGGCAATATCGGTCCAAGTGGATTCGTAAGCCGTTCGGCAGAAATCCCTTCAAAAGCCCAACCTCCCAGTCGATAGATGCCATGATCGCGATTGCGCAAGGTCTTGCCAAGTCGCGCGACGAGCCTTTTTGAAACGAACAAGAGCTAACGGAATGCTCTACGAGGCTCGTCGGATTGACACAAATTTGGCGTAGTTCGCGGCCCCCTTTCAATCACGAAAACGAGTCGTCGTGCAGAGGCATCCCTTCCTGCTCGATGTATGTCACGACGACTGCAGGGACAATGAACGTTGGTTACAGGGCCTAAATGCCAACCAAGTTGGAAATTGAAAGCTCAGACGAACCACGCCAAATAATCCTAAGGAGACAGGTCTCAATGAAAAAGAATCTATTTTTGGCGGCGCTCACTGTAGCGCTTTGTACGAGCCCGAGCTTCGCTCAGCATCAGTTGCTGAACCGAATGCTCGGTCGATGTGGTTGTTCGGCACCTGCCACGTCGTGTTGCGAATCGCCAGCCCCCAGTACCAACAGTTGTTGCCAGACGTTCGAGTCTGATTCGAGCTGCGGCTGCGGCAAAATTCGCGGCTTGTTCCCTCTGTTTGGTCATGGCAATCGTGGCAACGACTGCGGCAACGATTGTGGCTGCGCAGCCGCTCCGGCAGCAGCCACGTGCTGTGAGCCAGCGGATCCTTGTGCTCGGTCTCGCGGTTGTTCGCTGTTTAGCCGTTTAGGTCATGGCCATCGTGGCAACGATTGTGGTTGCGATGCTGCCCCGGCCCCAGCAGCGACCCCATGCTGCGAACCAGCGGATCCTTGCGCTCGGAAGCACGCTGGTTTGTTCAGCCGCTGCGGACATCGCGACCGTGGTAACGATTGTGGCTGCGAAGCCCCGGCTGCCGAACCTTGCTGCGAACCGGCTGACCCTTGCGCTCGTAAACGATGCTCATTGTTCAGTGGATTGTGCAATCGCGGCAATGACTGCGGTTGCGAAGATACCTGCGATAAAGGCTGCGGTCGCTTGTTCGCCGGTCACGGTGGGCGCGGTTGCGGCGATTCATGCGATGACGGTTGTGGCGGCGGTCGTGGGCGCTTGTTCGCCGGACACGGTGGACATGGCGACTGCGGCGGATGCGACAAAGGTTGTGGCGGCTGTCGGATTGGAACTCGCGACGTTTGTTTCAAGGTTCCAAGCTGTGGATTGCTCGAACGAGCACGGTCTTGCCGTCCGCAACGAAACGCTTGCTGCGATCCATGCCAATCGGCGAACACCGGTTGCGGTGGTTGCGGTGGTGGTTCGGTAGGATCACCAGCTCCGGCTGGTGCTCCGAGCAATGAACCGACTCCAGCTCCGGGCAATGTGGAACCGCAACCTGTGGCTCCTGCCCCGGCGACTCCAGAAACGCCAGCCGCTCCGGCTGCCGGTTCGACGACTCGATTCGTGCCGATGGTTGATCCCAACGCATTTCAATCGCCGACGACTCGCTTTACCTCGAACGAGATTGATTAACCCGTCGATTGACGACTGGTTGATTTTCAATTCAAACGGCTTGATGCTCAAAACATCAAGCCGTTTTTTTCGTCACAGGCCAGGGTTTGGCAAATGGTTCGGCCAAGGTTCGACGCGATTGCAAAAAAAGCAAATCCGAAAAAATGGGTCTGGCCCCCCGCGAACCCATCATGTCGAGTTGGTGTGAAGTAACGCGACCGTGTACATCAACAAATTGTCGCGCTCGCGAAACCACTTTGCGAGCGTTTCAAGCTCGCCAGCGTGCTGGGCGATTTCCAATGCGGCCGGAGCGGGGTTATTTCGTCCAGCCGTTCCGTCGAGCCAATCGAGCGAAATGCGAAGCGCATCGGACCAGCGATTGTTTCTGCAAAGTAAGTCGACCAGCACTTCCGCCGCGGGGCTAGCAGACTCGCCGCGCTGGTGCGAGGCCGGCAGACGCGCTCTGAAGTAAGCCAGTGTTGGTTCAAAGCCCGTGCCCATGGCGGCATCGAAATATTTTTCATGCGCCACAAACAATTCTTCGAATGGTGGGTCGCCGGCTCCGGTGAGCGTCGAGCCAAGTCGCTGTCCATAGATACAGAGCGAACTCGCTTGCTCAAGTGCCGTTCGCTCTGTCGTCATTCGAGCGATGCGAACTGTCGCCCCCAAGTGTGATGGATCTATGTGATAAGCGTTTTCCGCGAACAGCCACGGTCGCTGCTCGATTAGTTCAGACAACGCGACAATTCCAGGTGATTTGCCTTCGCGGCGTTCAATGGCAGCCGACACGTTGGCAGTCAATTCGTTGTAAACGTGCCGCACTAGCAACCCCGCGGACGGGTCGCGGACTGTAGCCGGAAGATAGGGCATGAGTTGATCGAAGCTTGTGATCGCATTGCACGTTCCCAAGAATTGCAGCGTCAATTCGATTCCGTATTCCGGCGCAACCCCAGCGGCAAGTGCTACATCGATCAGTTCTTGCACATTGGATTGGTTTGCCGAAATTCCGCGCAGCAACCGGGCGGCGCGACCACGGTCCCCAACGAGCTGAAAGTACTTCCAAGCTTGTGCGGGCTGGCCATCGCGAAAAAGCTGCTCACCGACTTGACCGCAGGCTTTATACAAAAGAGGCTCCAATTGTTCGCGCCGCGTAGCATCTTCTGAGTTTTCATCGCCGATGCGAATCAACTCTAAACCGACCTGGTGACGAGCCAGCATTTTCAGCACTTCAAACCATTCCGCGTAATGGCGATCTTGCCGAAATTCATCCGCAAGCCATTGCAGCGCAACATCAATTCCCTGGTTCGCGAGGGATTGTGCGAATTGATCGTAGCTCGTGCTGGCGAATTTGTTCATGTAAGTTGGGAAGAGAGTTGAGAGTTGGCTAATCTGCCGCGACGGATTAGCCTTCTGATTCTTGGCGTCGGAGTTGAAAGGGCCTTGCCTCGATGATGGCTAACTTCGTCCTGACGAACCATACTATACCAACAGTCACATTTGACCTCGATTGACCGCCGTATGAATTCGAGTCATGAAGTCCTTGCCGCGCTCCGAAATGCGCACGCCGATTTGGTTTCGGCTATGCGCAATGGCCATTGGGAAGGGCGGCTTTCGTCGTCGGCATTGGCAACCGCGACGGCGATCAGCGCGTTCGGATCGTACTTGCAGTGCGGAAAGTGCAACGAATCGCGGCGACTGGCGATCGAAGCACAGTTGCAGCGCGGGTTGGAATGGTTGGTGCGGCAAGCAAATGCCGACGGCGGATTCGGCGACACCGATAAAAGTAAATCGAACATCTCCACGACCTTGTTGGCAATCGCGGCAATCCAACTTGCAAACAAGTCCCTGGACTTTCGTTCGTTGGTCGCACGCGCGGAACGATTTGTAGAAATCAACGGATCGATTGCGGGAATTCAAGCACGTTATGGTCGCGACAAGACTTTTGCGGTGCCAATTTTGGCTAACGCAGCGTTGGCGGGAATCGTGAATTGGGCCGAGGTCGCGGCTTTGCCCTTCGAAGCCGCTTGCTTGCCGCAAAGTTGGTATCGATTCGTTCGGTTGCCCGTGGTGAGTTACGCTATTCCCGCACTGGTCGCGATTGGCCACGCGAAATTTCACTTCGATCCGCCGCGAAATCCTTTGATTCGCTGGATTCGTGCCCGGTCGCGCGAAAAGAGTCTGCGCGTACTTGCCCAAATGCAACCGGCGAGCGGCGGATATCTGGAGGCGATCCCGCTTACCAGTTTCGTCGTCATGTCATTGGCCCAATCAGGCCGCGCGGATTTTTCCGTCACATCGCGCGGGTTGGATTTTTTGCTGGCTTCGCAGCGCGGCGATGGGAGTTGGCCGATCGATACCAACTTGGCGACTTGGGCGACGAGTTTGGCAAGTTTGGCGGTCGCGTCCGCAAAGGACTTCGTCGAATCGCCATCGTTGTTAGACCTAGATTGGATTTTGAAATGCCAACATCGAGAGCGGCATCCGTTCACCGGTTCTGCTCCCGGTGGATGGGGCTGGTCAGATTTGTCAGGCGCCGTTCCAGACGCGGACGACACGCCGGCGGCGCTTTTGGCGCTCAAAGCGTTCGAGACAACCTGGAGAACGCGACCGGATGCCAAACAAATTGAACAACAGATTGAATCCGGCAAGAATTGGCTGCTGG
>JANMEB010000524.1:0-10436 GCA_031376585.1 Planctomycetota bacterium
GCCAAGATTGCTCCAATCAAACGGCGCGCGATGTCCGATTTTTTGCAGATATTGACCGAACCGCAACGAGAAATGTTGTCACGTAGACTGGGAATTAAATTCGCTGCAATCCCGCAACTCGCCGACATCACACCCGCCAGCGACTTGAAACGCGTGTTCTCCGAGTCGATCGGAAAGTTGCCAATTAACTACAGCGCGAGAAACAGACTTCTGGCATCCTCGAAATCCGCACTAGCGGCGTTGCGCCAATTTGCGGCTGCCGAAGGTACCATTACTTCGGAGGCGATTCAAGCCTTGCAAATAGTAGTGAAGAACTTGGCGTCCTTCCCGCCAGGAGAATTCGGCGATTTGAGTGAGACACAGGCGGAGTTCGACGCGGAATTATCTCAGATAAGAGCGGACGGTTCAATAGAATTGCGAACTGAATTGACAAGTCTAGTCGGTGATTTCCGGCAATATCAAAAGGACTCGACGGCGCCATGGAAGTGGCCAGGCGTGGTTGAACTCAAAATACAAACTTCATTTGGTGAACTTGACGATGATCAATTGGAAAACAATGTTTCGATTTCGTTGAAACGCGCGTTCTGCAATCTGGCAAACGCTCGTTCACTAGAGTCCGATCCGTCTGAAGCGGTTTTGAGTTGTGTGCAAAGTTTGTTGGATGATGTCAATTTCTGGTTTCCCGAGACCGAACTATGGAAAATTCGCAATGCGCAGGTCGATCATCCCAGAAAATACGAGTTCGAAAATCATGCCGATCGTTTGGCGCAATCAAAGGCGCAATTGGCGCTTATCGCCGACCCGTTAGTTCCTCGGCAATCCGCCGCGCTTTCGGCGAGGTACGCACAATACCTGTTTTCTATTTATGGTCCATACAACTACTTTCAGCGTCCGGATGTCGCGGCTGAATTCAAGATCACCCCGGAGCAACAAAAGCAAATGGACGAGGTGGCTAAACGGATTTCTGAAAAAATCGAGGAACAAGTCCATCCAGTTATTAAAGGTGCGCTGGAAAAGCTATTTGAGCAACTGTCAGATGAGGAAAAGCAAGCGGTTGAAAAATTGCTGGATTGCAAATGGAATGACGTTGGCGAAGCACTGTTGCAAGTCAAGGGCGAGCGTTCCTTACGCGAGATGATGATCGACCCATCCGGTCCCAATTTCGCAACTAGAAAGCAAATTCCGCGAAGTAAAGCTCGTCAATAGTGACGACACGTGTTGATCGCGCCGATGTTCGCTCGCCAACCATGATGGCTCGCCATCGAGACGTCACGTAATACACAATCGAGTTTGAAACCGCTGTAGGTGCGGCAGTTGGGCAATCAAAATGTTGTTCGAAGCAAGTACAAACCCTACGCCAATCCCAGATTCCGCTTCTCTTCATCCCAAATGCGACTTGCCTCATCAGCAGATTGGGCTTCGGGAACGGCGGGATTTTTTTCGTCGAACCATTCGGGTTGGAAGGCGATGAAGCCGTGGCCGCCGGGTTTTTGACTGTTGCGAATCGCGAGTTTGGCTGTGAGAGCGAGGACTGCATCGCCTAGCGCGACGTGGCCGTTGCAGCGGGGTTGGATTTCCCAGTTGTTCTCGCGAATGCACCAAGCCCAATGCTCGATCTCTTCTCGATAACCGCGACTCACTGGGCCGCCGCCCTGCGCGACTTTCGCCGGTGCCGCGTCGCCGCTTGCCGTGGTGTCCAAGATCGCTTGGCCTGCTTTGCTGACCGTGACCCCGGCTTTCGTTCTGGTGCTGGCGTCTTTGTACAACATGACTTCGGATTCCGTTTGCAAGACTAGCGTCCCGCGCGTGCCCATGACGACTTCGCCGTAGCCGCCAAAGCCGTTGCCGTTGATCGACGAGTACGTGACGACGATTTTCTTCTGCGGGTTCTCTGCGTAACCGGTAACGCCTTGCGAATTTGGATAGCTCATCACTTCGTCTTTGTAACCCACCGGAAAAGAATAATCGTAGCCGGGGCCGGGAAACTCAAACATGCAATACACATGATCTTCGGAATCGCGATCGGCTGGGAACAAGTTCCGTCCGCCCGTCGCGTGGACCGTTAGCGGATGGACGTGTTTGCCCACTTCGCGCGAAACAGCGGAAACGAAAATGCTCGATGCGTCCAATTGATGGCTTCCCAACTCAGCCATCAGTCCGCCCCCGGTTCGATTCCACAATCGCCAGCGAATCAATTCTTCCAATGCGGTTCGCAGCCGCCCGTCGCCGCAGATCGTTGAATCGTCTTGATAACCATACTTGTCTGCCGCGACGTTTTTATCCCGATCAAGCTGATCCCACTGCGCGATTTGTTTGCGAAGCCAATCGGATCGTCGAGCGCTCGTGCCGGGGCTCTTGAGTTCGGCTTGAAGTTCTTTCAACTGCTGAGCGATCTTGTCGATGACAGTCCCCGACGAAGTCGACACTTGACCGCCGGGAACCGGAGGAGCCCAACTGTCGTTCCCGGGAAGATTGCCGCGATGCCACTGCGCGCGAATGTGATGCAGCTCGCCGAGCAATCCCCAACGCATCAAGTGAACCGCGTTGTCGTAAAGAACGCTGTAATGGCGTTGATGGCCGATCGATAAAAATCGGCGGCTTGTTTCCGAAAACTGTGCCATGAGTTTGCATTGCGTGACGTTGTGCGCCATGAGTTTTTCGCACAAGACATGTTTGCCGGCTTGCATGGCGGCGATTGCGGCTGGAGCGTGCAAATGCAAGGGCAGCGCGATAATGACGGCTTCGATTTCGGGGACTCTTAAAAGCTCGCGGTAATCAGAAAAAACTTTCACGTGCGAATCGGCCGCGTCGCGAGTTTTCCAGCCGTAAACTTTCATTAATCCCGGCCGAGCGCCCAATGCGCTTTCGGAACTATAGTCGCCATGAAAAGCTCGATGCACGCTCGAAGGGCGAATTTCGGCAATAGCTACAACGTCAATGTATTCCGGATTCAATGCACCGATCAATACGTTTCCTTCGTCCCCAGTGCCGATGATCCCAATACGTACGGGACGCTGCGGCTGCTGATAACCAAAGTACATCGCACCCGCGCCGCCAGCAGCCACGGTCGAGGCCGCCATCGCTTGTTTGAGAAAGTCGCGGCGATGGACTTCGTCGTAGCTCGTCATCGCGGCAAAGTAATTTTCGCGACCAACTTCGCGTTCTTCAGGTGACAAGTTCATTATTATTGCTCCTCGACTGCCGGGCGCGGCTTTCGTCCCAGCCATTGTTTCACAAAAACGTCCAAGCCCGCGTAGAGGCCCGCGCTCGTCGCAAACAAAACCAATAAGCCGACCAACTCGATTGTTTGGTTCACGGTCGGAGCGGCTCCCGTTACGAACGGTGGCTGCGTTGCGATGATGCCGGCCAAAAAAGTTGCGCCGGCTAGACTTGCCATGCGCGTGAATAAGCCCAATATCAAACAAGCTCCAACGATCGTATCAAACCAAGGTACGCAACGATTGATCCACGGTAACATCGTCCACTGATTTTGGTGCGGGCGATCGATTTTCAAATAGCCGCGCGACTTTTGGTCGCCGACGGCCAGCGCGTTGATGTCGGCTTCGACACCGTTCCACATTGGATCGATGTCGGCCAGCCAGGGACGCGCTTCGCGCGATCGCTCGGATTTGATTTGATCCGATTGTTCGCGCAGCGAGCGCACGCCACTGGTTACGTCTGCGCGGAATTTGCCGTCGCGCTGAAAGCCCTCGCTTCGATCGTCACCGCGAAAATAAGCCAGAATTTCGGTTTCGTTTTCCGACAGGAGGGCGCGGTATTCGTCGATGTACTTTTGCGCGACGGCGAGCGCTGCATCCTTCTGATTACGAACGGCCTGCGCCTGGGCCCTCGTTTCCTTGATTGTTTCGATCCAGATTTCCAGCGGTGGGTCAGAGGTTCGAACGACGTCTGTGGCAATCCGCGATTCGCTCTTGTCGGCTCGTTCTTGCAGAGCTTTGATCAATTCCGGGTCGCCAAAACCATAATGTCGTGCAGCTCGATAAGCGAAACCTTTCCACAGTTCTTCAGTGACAAGCGGGTCCAACGACCATTCCGTTTTGCCGTCCTTTGATTTCGATTGCACTAGTCCCAAGCGCAAGCGGCCATCGTAATCGGGAATGAACTGATGAAAGACGGTTGCCAGCGGTCCCTTGGCGGCGCTAAAAAATGGTTCTGCGGAAAAATTACCCGCTTTGATTTTGGAAACACCCTCGGAATAGAAATGCCAGCCTATGACCAGTCGGAGGGCCAGCAGCGACACGAAAACCCAAAAGAGTTGCGATTTGGTTTGAGGAAACAAGGACCGATTCTCGCAAAGAAAGCCAGGACTAGCGCACGATTCACGCGACTCACGTCATTATGCTGGACGCTCGTCGTTTTGACCAGAAGTTTGACAATGGTCGATCAGCTATTTGACGGCTTCTGCCTCAATTACCGTCATCGACTTCCATTTTCCGAGGCGATATCGCGAGCCAAAGACGACGCTCAAGCAAACGATCCACGCAGTCAGCATCCACCACCACCAAAGTATCTTGGATTGATCGATCGAGAATAGTTTCGCTCCGTAAACACCGCTCAAGACGAACAAGGTCGAGAGGACAATCGTCGTCAGCATGATGAAACGAGTGTCGCCAGCCCCTTTGAGTGCGGCTTGAAAGAGCAATTGAATCGCGTCAAACACGCAGTACGCTGCGACGAACTTGAGCATCCAGCGGGCCGTTTCGACTTCGGGTTTGACAAGCCCATCGATGGCTTCGTGCATGCCGACAAACAGTATCGGAGCGGCTAAGTACAACACGGAGAACACCGCGGCGTAGATAATGCCGATCACAAGAGCAATGTGAGTCGCGCGTTCGGCCAACCAGATTCGCTGACGACCGATTTCGCGCCCGACCAGTGTCGTCACCGCAGTTCCCAATCCCATGACCGGAACGAACGCCACAAGGTTAGCGCTAAACGCGATTGCCGTTGCGGCTGAAGCACGTTCGCTTAAACTTCCCATCAGCATGATGAACAATGTGATGGCGCCGCCTTCGATCAGAAAATGAAGTCCTTGAGGAGCGCCGAATCGAAAAAGGCGTCGGGTCAAACTCCAATCAAGTTGCAGTCCCTTCCAAAGCCCATGTTGGTGGCGGTCTACCGAAGTGGCGCACAGAATTACATAACAAATGAGCTTGAACCAAACTGAAATTGTTGTGGCCCAAGCGGCACCTGCGATCCCAAGTTCTGGAATGGAGCCGAACCCGAAAATCAGTACGTAGTCCAACAGAATATTTAGCAATGCAGCCGCCCCGCTAACCAGCATCACGATTCGAGTCCGCCCGATCCCAATGAAATATGCCGTCAGTGCTTCGGCGATCGTCGCGGTGCCGAGCCCAAACAAGGAAATTCGAAAATACGTGCGCTCCGCCGCAATCATGGCTGGGGAATGATCGAGCCAAACAAAAATCTCAGGCAGGTTCCAGCCTAAAACAATGAGCAGAGGAACGGATGCCACGCCTATCCAAACGGCTTGCCAAACGATGCGTCCAATATTTTGGAACTGCCGCGCGCCATAAAATTGGGCGACAAACGTCGTCGTATACATGGTCAATCCAAGCGGAAAGCTGTAGAAAACCCAGCTCAGCGCACCGGCTTGGATGACTGCGGCAACGGATACCGTCGAATGCCACGTTAGGAACAGTCGATTGCAAAAGTGCATTAGCGCGAACGACAGCGTCGACACGATCAGCGGCAACGCCAGTGAAAGAACTTCGTGTGCCCCGCATTCCTGGTACCACCAGTGATGACTGTTGGGCGTCCGACTGTCCGCGCGCAGGTCCTCAACTCTAGGTTCCGCAACGTTGATAATATTATCAGTATCTTCGGTGGTCGAAGCGGTTTGCGGCACGTCATCCTCGCGGATCAAAGCAGATTAGTTTAATGCGAGGACACCAATGGGCGAGTGTTGGTTCGGGAAGTCGATGAACGCCAACGAAAAAAGCTTACTGCAAGCGGGACGTGAGTGTTTGAAGTTCTGTTTCGTATTGAAACTGTTTGTCTTCGTCGTTTAGCTTTTCGGAACACAGAATAAGCTTCTTCAAAACATTGGTTCGGTCGTCGATCACGGGCAAGATTTCCTCGAATTGTTGAATGGCCTCAAACCAGCTTTCGCGTTTCATTAAAATCGATCCACGCGAAAATCCCAGAATGGCATTTGACGGTTCAATCGATAGCCCCAATTCGACGACCTGCAAGGCGAATGGAATTTTATCTGCTTCCTCTTCGGAAATTCCGGCAGCCAAAAAAGCCAGAACGGCGCTGGCTCTAGGCGATGCAGTCACGGCGATCGTCCAATGATTCCGCGCCGTCGCGATGCCGGCTTCCTTGTCGATAAAAAGCGCGCGCCACCCGATGAGCAAATGCGAACAATACGAACTTTGGTCGGTATCCAATGTTTCGACGACCCAGGCCAACCGTTTTGAATCGAAACTCGGATCGAGAAAGAGTTGCGAGGCACGTTTGAGTGCTTCGACGTTTCCAGGATTAGCGCTGAGCGCCCAATTTAATAACAGGACCGCTTGTTGAAGTTTGGTTTTGTCGTTGAGATCGACGGTTTTGTCAAACCAAGCGACCAGGACTTCGGATTCCAGTCGATTCAAATTTCCGCGTACGGTTGGCTCGGCTAATGCTTTTCCCTGCTGAATAAATTGGATGGCGTCCTGGAATCGCTCTCCTTGAAGGCAGCAGGCAACAAGTTCATCCCACAGCCGAATTTCGTTAGGGTTGCGGTTTGCGACATCGCTAATTTGCAACAAGGCATTGGACAACGTCGAATCCATTTCCTCCTTGAGTCCGAGATCGTTTTGCAGCTTGAGCAATAGATGAGTGGCCATTGGGTCCGACTTAACGACGAGCCGAAGGTTTTTGATTGCGTCATTCGGGCGATTGGCCTTCATATACATTTCATAGGCCAACCGGTTACCGACTAAATGTTCGGGTTTCACTTGGAGCGCCGCCGTTAAATGAAGTTCGGCTCGGGCCAAGTCTTCCGGAGTAATCTCGGGATTCTTGCCGATAATTTGTTGTGCGACCCACAGGTGAGCGTTAAGCGATTGCGAGTTGGTATCTTGCGCGACTTGCTCGATTAATTCTAATGCGTATTCCGGATCTTTCTTGGTGTCGCCGATCGTGGTTGCCAGCCGAACTCGAAAATCCACGTTTTCGGGCGCTAGCGCAAACAGTTTCTGCGAGAAAAGTTCCGCAGACTCGGGCTTTTTGTCTTGCATCGCTTTGGCCGCGAGCCGATCGTATCGATCGCGAAATTGGCTTTTCAAATAAGTGAAACCGAGGCTGGGCACTACGGAAATCAAGGCCGCGAAAACGGCGGGCAAACCGAGTAAAAACGGCCATGCTCTGCGGGTACTCGCCCAAGCGGTAATCAGGAATATGATCGGTGCGATCAACAGAATACTCAGCAGTCGAGAAATACTTCCGAAAACGCTGCCGAATAGGCTTCGTTTTCCGATCGGATCGTGATCTCGACGGAAGATGCTGCCAAGCCATTCCGTTGCGCGACGGAAAGGCCGTGCGATCATTTTCGCGAATAGCGAATCGTTTTGGAACGAATCGCGGTTTCGTCGTCGAAAGAATCGCATCGAGGCGTTTTCCTAGATTGGGGACGAGGTTGAATTATTTTTGAGGTTCAGTCGGTCGAACCAGCTCGTCCAATTTTCGTTGGTAACCGTCAGCAATATCCGTTTGTCGCAACGCAATGTAGCAATCGCGCAGCGCAGTCAACGTCCGCTCATTTGGACCGCGATCGCGCAAGGCTGCGACGAGAAACGGAATTGCCTCGGCGTGACGGTTCAGTGCGATAAGCGCTGCCGCTTTGGTATCGCATAGACCCGCCCTCAAGTCGCCCTCTGGAATATTCCCAACGTTATTGATCGCGAGCGATGCCAGCGCCAAGGCTCGCTCCGCGTCGGGTGGTTTGGCGGATAACAACAGATAAGCCAAGTTATTCGCAATGATCGGATCCTTGGGCGTTCGTAGGTGCGCATCCTCCAGCCAAGTGACGGCTTCGTCCATCCGGTTTTGTTGAATCAAGTAGCCGGCATATTCGCGCAATACTTGGCCAGGAGCCGTGTCTCGATTTTTTAGTGGGTCGTAGATCTCAATCGCCTCTTGCGCTAATTCGGTGCCTTGAGTTCCGATCAGGGTCATTATCAATAATGTCTCGGCGTTTTCCGGATCGTATTCGAGCGCGAATTTGGCCTTCTCGAATGCCTCTGCCGTAAAAATGCCATTATTATCTTTGGCGTCAGATTTTGACCACTCCGCATAAATTCGAGAAAGGCGGGGCCGAAATTCAGCTTGATTCTCTGCCGTTAAATTTTCTTTCAAGATGTCGATTGCCTTTTGAATTTGGCCTTGCATCAGGTTGATACGCTCAAGGTCAAAAATGTAAATCTTGTTGGTGGGATTGGCGGCAAATAGTGCCTCTAGTCGCACTTGGGTTTGCGCAAGTAAATCGTCGAGTTTGGCTTTTTCGCTTTGCTGGGCATATATGGCAACCAAGCGCAAAGTGGTCGAAAGTTGTTCATTCCATACGATGCGATAATGCTTCTCCGCCTCGGCGAAATTCCGAATTGCGAAATACATTTCGCCAAGGCCTTCGTGTGCTTCCAAATTCGTGGGGTCCGCCTGTAACGCCAATTGCAAATGCTGGCCGCATTGCCGCAGTCTCGATTCCGTTGATTCTCCGTTTTCGGTGTCTCCCCAAATCACTCGCGCTTGCCAAAGATGAGCTTTGCACATACCGGGTTTTTTGGGGGACGCGATTTGATCCATAACCAACTTGGCTTGCACCAACATTCCCATTTCCGCAGCAAGGATCCCGTACTCGAACTTGTAGTCTGGATTGCCCGGATCCAAGTCGATCAACTTCTTGAGACCGATTAACATTTTGTGGCGTAATTGTTCACGCCGGGTTTCGTCGTAGCCGAAGGCCAGGTCAACACTTGGCGGAAGTTTTGAAACCGATCTGAGTTCCGTGATCGATTCCGTCTTGAGCGCGGCGGCTTGCACGGCTGCGTCCCATTCGGTCCAACCACTCGTTTGAACCACGTCCACCTTGTTCACGTGTCCTGTGTCGGCTAATTGGGCACGCACGATGACTTGCGGGTTGTCTGGAAGCTCAGCTCGCTCAGGGACGTAAAGTTCTTGTTGAATTTTTTGAATGGCATGATTGGTGACCATCTCTTCCACAGCGGCGCTCGATCCGGCCTCTGGCTTTTCAACGTCGGCTTTCGACTCATTCGGATCGCCTAATCCTGACGCCCCTTTGCCAAGGCCATCGATCCGTTTCGTCAAAGCGTCCGCACTCGTTTTGTCTTTCAAAAACCTCTGCCAATAGTCCTTGACCAAGTCTTCGTTGGACCCGTACTTGGCCCAGCCGATGGTCAGCAACGTCAAAATCAAGACGATGACGCAAGGCATTCCAAGGACCAGGCCTCGACCCCTCCCTGGCATTTTCCAAAGATCAATCACGCTGTTGATCGGAAGCTCAACAACTTGCAACAGCCCAAAAAATATGACGCGCAAGAAATTCATCAGCAATCTCAATAGGACCTTAACACCATCGCCCCAGTCGGCAGACCATTCGCAGATTTCAGTTTAACAATCGCTGGCATTTAGCCAAGACAACAAATCAGATAAGCACCGCAAATTGGATCGATGTCGTCGAGCGGGTATCTTGGGACGTTTCGGCAGAATAGTGAGCTGTTGCGATGCAAATGACAGCATTTATTCGGAACATTTGTTAGAAAACGGAAAATCGGTAGAAACCGTAAAAGTTGCAAATTTGATCTGACCGAAATAAGAAATAACCTACCGTTCATTGTTTGTTGACCCAAGATACCGCATTCGAACATGAAAACCATCAAACTCCTATTACGCTACGGTTTGGCTTGCTCGTCCCTCACGATTTGTTGCGCGCTGGGCAATGCACAGACCTCGGATGAATCGACCGAGTCGTTGCCGCCGATCGTCCAAGTCGCCAGCGACCCGAGCGAGTCAACCGCAACTGAGGCTACTTCTGCCGTTGAACCTTCCGGTGACGATGGCGAAAATAGTACTCCATATCGGTTTGACGCTGAGTCATCGCCGTTTCGTTTGCAACCATTAAAACCCATACTAGAAGCCGTTCCGATTGTCCGAATGGCGTCTGCTTCGCCAAACGAAGCCGGTTCGCCTTCAGCACCAATCGGCACCGCCATGGATGGGAACTGGCCGCCCATTATTTCACCGGGTGACGCGAGCGCTTTTGAGCCAGATCCACAACAAACTGCGATTGGCTTTCCACAAATTCAACAGCAAATGGCGGTACGTTTGGCTCCCCAAATGGGTGGCCGTACGACCCAGACACCATCGTTTCCTACCAATATGACAACGAC
>JANMEB010000534.1:0-1165 GCA_031376585.1 Planctomycetota bacterium
GGACGCTTACCGGATTACCGACATTCACCCCGAGGGCCGCGGCGCGATTGGCTGTATGCGAATGGCGATCAAGGACGCGCGGATCAATCCCGAACAAATCAATTACGTCAACGCACACGGAACCAGCACGTCCGTAAACGACCGCGTCGAGACGCGAGCTTGTCGCGAAGTCTTTGGCCAGCACGCCCCCAACGTGCCGATCTCCAGTACCAAAAGTATGATGGGCCATTTGATCGCGGCAGCCGGCGTGACTGAAATGATCGTTTCCTTGATGGCGATTCGCGACAACATTCTGCCGCCAACGATCAATTACGAGAACCCTGATCCAGATTGCGATTTGGATTACGTTCCCAACGTCGCCCGCCCCGCCCGTTGCGACTACGCCCTCAACAACAGCTTCGGCTTTGGTGGCCAAAACATCTCCCTCGTCGTAGGCCGATATGCGTAGTTCCCAGCGCGGCGCCGGGTTTACCCCGGTGGTGTTTTTGGATTGAGCCGCACGCACTAGCGCCGGGCGGGATGGTTGTGTTCAAATGCCGTTGCGATTTCGCGCCAACTTCGTGGCACTTGAAACAGGTTCGCCTACCCGATACGCTCCAATTCCATGATGCAAGCTCGCCTTTACGAACACGACTCCCCTGTTGCCGTCCGACAACCAAAGACGGACCGGCTGATTCTCGCGCGGTTGGTAGATGGCATTTGCAAAGATATCCGGATTGAGAACGAAACAATCGAAGTAGCTCACGCAATCATTCGGCGATGGGCTGACGCCGAGTCGAGCGGTCGGTTGGTTGAGCTGACGGAATCTCAGCTTCAAGGTGATTTTCTAGCCGAAGTTTTTGGGGACGCTTTGGGCTATCGACGCGCGATTGAGAATGAGCCTACCTGGAGCTTGGAACAACATTTTTCCATTGGCGATGAAACCCCAGACGCAGTCTTGGGAAAATTCCAACAAGGTGAACCTCATAGTCCCCTCGTCATAGTCGAACTCAAAGGCCCCCACATTCATCTTGATCGACACCGCTCCCAAGGACGCACTGGCGTAGATCAATGTTGGGATTATCTCAATAACACGCCGCCAACGTGCCGATGGGGAATCGTTTCAAACATTGTTAGTTTTCGCTTGTATGAGCGGGACTCGACCAAACGAGTCTACGAGCACTTC
>JANMEB010000554.1:0-1521 GCA_031376585.1 Planctomycetota bacterium
AGTTCCTCTTCGTCGAACAAGAAGATTCGCGGGATCAGCCGGAGCGGGCACATCGAAATGTAGTACTCGCGCCCCGCCTGCACGCCTCGAATTGACGGAAAGATATACTCGAACGCGGCCACGGGACGCCTATTTGTGGAAGTCAAATATTTAACTTCCAAAAGCTACTGATTGACTTCCACAATGTCAACTATACAATCCGAATCGCGATCCGCAGCCCCGACCGGGGCGGTAGGTAATAGCCCAGGGCGTGAGCCCTGGGTTCCATAACGAAATGATCGTCCTAAGCCCCAGAGGGGCGAAACAAATGTCGATGCAAAGGAACGTGTCGCCCCTTACAGGGCTAAACACGTTCGGCGCACGATTGACCCAGGGCTCACGCCCTGGGCTATTATCGGCCGCCCCTCCGGGGCTTAGGACGTTGTTCATATCGCCATCCAAGGCGTCGCTCTGCGGCGCGCGCTCCGCCGACCCTGAGTCACGATGTGAAACGCCTTCGGGGCACTAAATCCCATGCCCAAACCACTCACCTACGACGCAGCCCTGGCCAAACTGCAACGAATCTTTTCCGGCCACGAAGTCATCGTGTACGACGGCGACGCAGGCCAGGAATCGGGACTCGTAGAGAAGGCGGGCGGGGATAAGATCGCGTCGTTCCGCTTGACGCTCAAGGAGCGATCACCCAACACGATCCCCGACGTCAGCAAGATTCGCGTCGGAGCGGTCGGCCAATTCTGTGGCACGGCGGAAGAAATAAAAACCTGGGAGCAATCGCAGTCCGACCCCGTCTATCTCGACTACAACGCCACCACGCCGATGGATCCTCGCGTGCTCGCCGCCATGACGCCTTGGTTTCTCGCGCCGTCCAACTCGGGAAGCCGCACCCACATTTTCGGCCAACGAGCGAAAGACGCGGTAGAAAACGCGCGGCGGCAGATCGCCGATCTGCTCAAGGCTCCTGTCGAAGAAATCTTTTTCACCAGCGGAGCGACCGAGAGCAACAACATTGCCATTTTAGGCCTGGCCGAATATGGCCAGCGGACCGGCCGCAAACACATCGTCTCGACCGCCATCGAACACAAAGCGGTCCTGGAACCGCTCGACCAGATGCAAGAGCTTGGCTTTGAAGTCGAGCTCGCTCCCGTGACGAACGGTGGCTACGTCGAGCCCGACGCGATCCGCAAATTGCTTCGGCCGGACACGCTGTTGGTCAGCGTCATGCACGCCAATAACGAGACGGGCGTTTTGCAACCCGTCCACGAGATCGGCGAATTATTGCGCGGCCGCGAGACTTTGTTCCACAGCGACGCCGCGCAGACTTTTGGCAAAGAAGTTCCGGGTCTAGCGGAATTGTCCGCCGATTTTATCTCGATCAGCGGCCACAAGATTTACGGTCCGCAAGGGATCGGGGCCTTGCTGGTCCGCCGCCGTCGCAGCCAACCACGTCGCTTGAACCCGCTCGTCTTCGGCGGTGGCCAAGAGCGCGGACTCCGGGCCGGCACCGTCCCGGTCGCGCTGGCC
>JANMEB010000558.1:0-1369 GCA_031376585.1 Planctomycetota bacterium
GTTTGTGGGAATGTCGGTGATGTTTCCTTTTACGTCGTGTAGGACGACATTATTTGGCGTGGCACCAGCGGTGAGGACTTCGTGGGCGGGACCGTGGGTTCGATTCTGGTTCGTTCCAAAATCCGAATACGAGTTCCAGTCTCCGACGAGCGAAAAATTCCAAGACTGCGGATTGGTCGTCCCGGTTCGCTTGAAGTAAATGAGTCTGTCTTCGTCGTCGTAACCGTCGGGGTCGGAGCCACCAGCGGTCGTGAAGCCGAAATTAATGTAGGCGGTTGCGGCTCCGGTGATCGTCTCGCTGCTCTTGTTCTTGTTGGCGTCCCAAGCATAAGTGTGCGTGCCGACTTTGTCGTCGTCGCTGGTCACACCAGCCGGATGCGCGAATGAAATCGATGCGAGCAGGTTATCTTTTTGCGAGCCGCTGCTACGATAGGCATAAGCTGTGGTGACACCGTTGCGATACGCACTCGTCGCGAGCCGGCCGCCCAAGTCATACGTCCGCGTGTCTTCGGTGTTCAGTGTGCCGGTCGCCGTGTCTTTGTACTTGACGGTGTTCAATTGTCCACGATCGGTGTAAGCCCGCTCCACCACTGCGCCGTTCGGGTACGTCACTTGAAATAACTTGCCTCGCGTATCGTAGGTTCGTCCAACAAGGTACGTCTGACCACCGATAGTGAGCGATTCATTTTGCAAACGTCCGTCGTTAGCCGCGTACGTCATTGCAACCGTGTTCACGTAGCGTCCGCTGATTCCAGTCAACATGCGAGAGGACTTGTCGAACGTGAACGTATCGCTGTCGGCGATCGAGCCTGATGGACTATTGGCTTTCAAGCGATAATCTCGCTGGAGCATTCTTCCCGCCAAATCATAATTGAAAGTGACCGTATCGCCGTTTTGATCGGTCTTCAATTGTACTCGTCCCGCAGCATCGGGAGTAAACGCCACGATGCCGTAGGTCAAACTTCCCGACGTTCCGCCCGTGTGATCCGGGTACGTTTCGGAGACTTTGATTCCGCGCGAGTCATAGCCGTAACTGGTCGCTTGGTTTTCGGCGTCCGTAATTGAAAGTTGATTGCCCGCCGAATCGTAGGCGAATTGAGTCAAGCCGTTGATCCGGTCGGTTGTGCTCGTTCGACGATTGGCCGCGTCGTAAGCGATCGTTGTGGTTTTGTTCTTGGCGTCCGTTTGAGATTTTACGTTTCCGGTTTTGTCGTAAGCCAAGCTGGTGACGTCACCCCAAGTATCCGTCTGGCTGGTCATTCGGTTAAGCAGATCGTAGATCGCGTCGTTGCCGACTCCATTGGCGTCGCGGCTCTTGGTCGTATTCCCGTTGGCATCGTATTCCGCCGTGGAAGCATTCCCCGCCACG
>JANMEB010000565.1:0-10569 GCA_031376585.1 Planctomycetota bacterium
ACGCCGAGGATCACGAGCGAGATGCCGCTCGGTCCCTTCCTTCAATGCTGGCAATTCAGACCGCAGCTCGTACAACTAGGTCTATTGCGGTTAAATTGGTGACTGGAGCAAATAACGTCCCGGCATTCGAAGTCTTAAGTCAGGGGTATTGGAATGAACCGATCAAATTGTCTCAGTGCGGTTGTCGTAGGTATTGCTTTGGCAATTGGCTCAATCGATCAAGCGTTCGGACAGACCAGGGACGCGGACTTCAGCCGATACATTCCAAAGTCGGCGGTCGCGGCGGCGGTCGCGTTTCCCAGCGAGATTGGAACGAATCCGAAAGCCGAGCTTTTTCCGCGCGAGATTGTGACCGCTTGGGGGCAAGAGAATTTAGGCGTCGATCCGATGTCGATTGCGTCCGTCGTCATGTTGCTCGATCAGCCGAGCAAAGAGGAACCGCCTCAATGGGGATGCATCATTCGATTTGCAAAAGCGACGGAAATTGAGCCTTCGGATGGGGAACAGTTCACTTTTGAAGGCAAACCGGCCTTTCGTTTGCAAGGAATGAACGAGTTCATCTTGGTCGCGGCCGACGACCGTACGATATTGCTTGGTCCGGAAGCTTATCTGCCGCAAATGCTAGGCGCGGAAAAAACTGAAAATGATTTGACTCGAATGATTGCTAAAGAAGCGTCGCCGACGCGCATTGTCGTGCTGGTCGACGTTAAAGCGATTCGGCCGTTCCTAAGTGAAATCATTGGCGAACTGGCCGGACAAGTTCCGCCACCATTGATGGGATTGTCCAAGCTTCCACAATTGACGGACTTGACCGAGCTGCACAAATCCATCGACTCGCTCATGTTTCACTTCGAAGCCGATCTGGAGTCGCCGTTGACAATCAAAATCAATTCGCCGGACGCTGCCAGTGCCGAACATGTCGACGCCACGATTCAAAACGGATTGGAGTTCGCGGTACAAATGTTCGACGGACAAATGGCGTCGCAAATGAATCCCGATGATCCGGTCCAAGCAGCCACGGAGCAGTATTTGGAGCGAATCGGCAAACATTTTCAGGAGCTTGCTAAACCCGCACTTGCCGGCAATACGCTCGAATATCGAATTCAATCTGGCCCCGCAACAATCGGCGTACTGGTCGGCCTTTTATTGCCCGCCGTGCAAAGTGTCCGCGAAGCGGCTCGCAGAACGGAAACGATGAACCGAGTTCGACAGATGCTGCTCACAATATTGAATTACGAGTCCGCGTACGCAAAATTTCCCGCCGACATTTGTGACGCGGACGGAAAGCCGCTGCTCAGTTGGCGAGTCGCCATAATGCCGTTCATCGATGGCCAGATGGGTCTGTATGAACAATTTCACTTGGATGAGCCGTGGGATAGCGAGCACAATAAAGCATTGCTTGAACAAATGCCCGAGGAATGGAAATCGGCCGGTATCCAGTTGCCCCCAGGCATGTGCAACCTTGTAGGAGTTTCCGGACCTGGAACATTTCTCGGCAGCAAGACTCTCACGGTGAGAGAGATTCTCGATGGTCTCAGCAACACGATCGCCATCGTGGAAGTCAACGCCGATCGAAGCGTTCCTTGGACGCAGCCAGCCGATTGGACTTCCGATCCCGACGATCCGCTCGACGGCCTTGGTAAAGTTCGGGCTGGCGGGTTCAACGTCGGTTTTCTCGATGGCTCCGTGCAGTTCATCCGAACATCGATCGACGTGGAAACTTGGCAAGCACTCCTCACAATCGCTGGCCGCGAAGTCATCCGCGATTTCCGCTGATCCGATCCGTCACGCTTCACTTGCGTAAACCGAAGAAGCTATGTTTTTCAAAAGCGGCTATCGCCTTTTGTTCGGTCGTGTGAACGTGGAGCACGGAATTCAACTTCATGAGCTCGAACACTTTTCGGATATCGGGAGCAATTTCGCACAAGTGCAGTTCAATGTGTGCTCTGCTGCATTCCTTGTTGAAGCTGATAATTTTGCTGAGCAGCGCCGAAGACATGAACGTAACATTAATGAAATTCAGAACCATCTTTAGGCCGGGACAGCGTTGGATCAAGCCGTGAAGTTCCAACCCAATTTCAGTGATTCTTGCCTCTTCCAAGATCCGCGAGTCGGCGAAATAAATGACCAAGACATCTTTTACGTTTCGAGTCACTATGGTCTTGCCGAAGGATTGTGGAACCGGTTTGCGGACGTGGTTCGCAGCATCCGATTTTGCCTCAAACATCGCATGAACTCTTTCCGCCATTTCCGGGTTTTTGGCGCACGCCATTTGGATAAAATGTTCTCGATCACCGTTCGAAAGTCGTGTCGCCGCACAATAAATTTGTAGATCGTTCATGGTTAGCTCCTGTATGGATTGTGAACTCACTAAAGACATGCGAGCCCACCAAAGATATGCGATGAAATGGGCGAGAAGCTGAAAAGAAAATTCGTTCGTACGTGTAATTTTCCGAATTGCGCTTGTGGAGTGAAATTCCTGCAATTCAACCCGACGCTACTGTACGCAGTAACGTTGGTTGGCTTACGACCGAAGAACGTTACCACTAATTTTTAAAGCGTAGCGCATTGCCATTGATAATTTGGGCTGCGTACCACTAGCGCTGCATGCTTGTATTTCAACGAACCGCTAGGCGACGAATAGAAACCCAATCCTGAAATAGTTGGCGTCGCGTGAAAAATGGCAACAACCGGCAAGTCTCGCGACATCGGCCACTTTTCGACTTCGGGAAATGTCGTCCCTACCACAATTCGCGTCGTTCACAGCCTTGTTCCTCCTTGATCTTCGCCAGATAATCCGGCCTGGGCCTCGATCTCCAATGTGGATTTGGCGGCACAACGAACGGTAATCAACTTGATTCCTAACGCAACAAAACAATTCCGAGTGCACCGCACGATGCCGCATCTCCATTCGACAAGTCTCGTTTGCTGTCTGACGTCCGCGATTGTCGCGCTTTTGGCCACTGTGCAACAAGCGGTCGGCCAACCTGAGGTCGCGAAAGCTATGGTTGATGCTGCTGTCAGCCACAAATCAATTGAAGTTCTCCGAAGTGCTAAATTTCCCTTTGGCGGGTCATTGCTGGACTCGACGGAATTCCAAACACCGCTTACGAGTGAGGATGCGTCAAGGGCCTTGGAAATTTTGTGGGGTCACTTGCGAAAACAACGGGAGTTAGAGCGCCGCAAAGAATTCGACGACAAACAATTGAGCTTCGGCGAATTGAACATGCGTTTTGAATACCAGGTATTCGGCGCAGCGCCGCAGGGTGGTCGCAGTTTGTTTATTTCTATGCACGGCGGCGGCGAGATGGAAGCCGAAGTCAACGACAAGCAATGGCGTAATCAAATTCGGCTGTATCAACCGACCGAAGGGGTTTACGTTGCGCCGCGCGCCCCGACGAACAGTTGGAATCTCTGGCACCACGCACACATCGATGATTTTTTCTCGACGTTGATCGAGGACTTTGTACTGTTCGAAAACGTGAATCCGAACCGCGTTTATCTGATGGGATATTCGGCAGGCGGTGATGGAGTCTACCAAGTTGCTCCGCGTATGGCGGATCGTTTGGCTGCCGCCGCGATGATGGCCGGTCATCCGAATGAGGCTGAGCCATTGGGTTTGCGGAATATTGGTTTTGCGATTCACGTGGGCGAGTTGGATTCGGCGTTCAATCGAAACGAGGTTGCAAAAAAATGGAGCGAACGACTGGATCAACTGCGTGAAAAGGATCCCGATGGATATGTACACACACTCAAATTGCACAAAGGAAAGGGCCATTGGATGGACCGGGAGGACGCCGAAGCTGTCGCTTGGCTCGCCAGTTTTCAGCGCAATCCCCTTCCTCGGCGGGTCGTTTGGAAACAAGACGACGTAACACACGAGCGTTTTTATTGGCTAGCGGTTCCAACAGGCACCGCCAAAGCCGGAGCACTGGTGACCGGAAGCATTCGCGGGCAACAGATCGATATCGAAAGTCCTGATGTGACTGAGTTGATCGTGCGACTTCGTGATGACTTGGTTGATATGGACCAAGATATTACGATCCGCTTCAACGCTAAGGTGGTATTCAGCGGCCAAGTTTATCGCACGATCGCCATGATTCTTGGTTCGTTGGAAGAACGCGCCGATCCGACTTGCGCATTCTCCGCCGAAGTCCATATCAGGTCCGAATAGAACAACTTGAGTCGATCGAACAATGGACAGCCCAATGCACGGAAAACGAATCTTGATGTTCGTCGGAGACATTTACGAAGACCTCGAACTTTGGTATCCCAAACTTCGAATGCTCGAAGCGGGTGCGCGCGTCGTCGTCGCAGGGCAAGAAGCCAAGCATCGTTACGTTGGCAAGCATGGATATCCTTGCGTTTCAGACGCGGCGATTGCCGAGTTGCGGGTAAACGAGTTCGATGGACTGGTTGTTCCCGGTGGCTTCATGCCGGACAAATTGCGGCGGGATCCGGCTGTGCTCGAAATGGTGCGCGAGTTTAATACGGCGGGAAAGCTGATCGCCGCGATTTGCCACGGTGGCTGGATTCCGATTTCAGCCGGCATCTATCGCAACGTGCGCGTCACGGGATCGCTCGGAATCAAAGACGATCTTGTGAATGCGGGTGCGATCTGGGAAGACAAACCAGTCGTGGTCGATCGGTACTTCGTGTCCAGCCGCAATCCCGAGGACTTGCCAGACTTTTGTCGCGAGATCCTTAAGGCTATTGGGACGACTTAAAGCGATTGTTAAGGGCATCGACGGTCCGATTCGGCGTCACGATCCGTTTTGACCCGGCAATAACGTGTCGGCGTCGATCTTTACGCCGGTCATTCGATTTCGGAGAATACAAGCGGTTATTCCGAGCAGATAAGATCGAGAAACGATTCCGGCTGGATTTGACGACAAGCAACAACGACACGGCGACTTGAAGGGCACTCGGCGATCTTGGCATTTCAGCATCGTGGCTTCAATAGAGGATCCTATGGCGGACGTAATCAAACCAACCGATGAAGCACAACACATCGCGAGCAGTCTGATCTCGCCGTCGGATATTGATCCTACGGAAACGGCGGAATGGCTCGACTCGCTTGAGTACATCATTCAAAGTCGCGGCCCGGAACGCGCCAAGTATTTGCTTTCGGTTTTAGAATCCAAGGCCAAAACCGACGGCGTCGATATACCGATCCGCTCCAACACGCCGTATATCAACACGATTCCAATCGATCAACAGCCGCGTTATCCGGGCAATCGCGAAATTGAACGTCGCATCAAGAGCATCGTCCGTTGGAATGCGTTTGCGATGGTGGTGCGGGCCAACAACGAAAACGATGGAATCGGCGGTCACATTTCGACTTTCGCATCGTGCGCGACTTTATTCGAAGTCGCATTTAATCATTTTTTGCGTGGACGCGGCCCGAATGGATTCGATGGCGACAACGTTTACTTTCAAGGTCACGCCTCGCCGGGCATTTACGCACGGGCGTTTCTCGAAGGCCGCTTGGACGAAAGCCATTTGAAAAACTTTCGCCGCGACTTGTTACCGGGCGGTTTGTCGTCGTATCCGCATCCGTGGCTGATGCCGGACTTTTGGGAATACCCGACCGTGTCGATGGGACTAGCACCGCTGATGGCGATCTACCAAGCCCGCTTCAATCATTATTTGACGGATCGCGGGATCAAAGATATCTCGCACAAGCACGTTTGGGCTTTCATGGGCGACGGCGAATGCGATGAGCCCGAAACGCTCGGTGCGATAACGCTTGCGGCCCGCGAAAAGCTCGACAATCTGACGTTCGTGATCAACTGTAACTTGCAACGCTTGGATGGCCCGGTTCGCGGAAACGGGAAGATTATCCAAGAGCTTGAGGCATTGTTTACGGGCGCTGGCTGGAACGTCATCAAAGTCGTTTGGGGCGACGACTGGGACCCGCTTCTGGAAAAGGATGAAACCGGTTTGCTCGTGAAACGCATGGGCGAAGTCGTCGATGGCCAATTTCAAAAGTACGTCGGCATGCCGGGCTCGTACATCCGCGAGCATTTCTTCGGCAAGTATCCAGAGTTGCTCGACCTCGTCAAAAATTACACCGACGAGAAACTGCTTGTGATGCGGCGCGGCGGACACGATCCCGAAAAAGTCTACGCCGCCTACAAAGCAGCCGTCGACCATCGAGGCGCACCGACCGTGATCTTGGCCAAGACGATTAAAGGCTATGGCTTGGGCGAAAACGGCGAAGGTCGCAATATTGCGCACAACAAAAAGAAAGCCAACGAACAAGAGCTTCTTCAGTTCCGAACACGGTTTGGAATTCCGATTTCCGACGACGAAGTCGGCAAGGCCCCGTTCTACAAACCGCCAGAAGATAGCGCGGAATTGAAATACATGCGGCAACGACGCGAAGAGCTCGGCGGCTTTCTTCCCAGCCGGCCGATCGACGCACCGCGAATGGCGGTTCCGCGATACGACGACTATCGAAAGATCATCGAGCGGGACAACGGCAAAGAAATCTCAACCACGATGGGCTTTGTCCGCTTGCTCAGCCGCTTGTGCCAAGACAAGAAAATCGGCAAACACATCGTGCCAATCGTTCCCGACGAATCGCGAACGTTCGGTATGGAAGGTATGTTTCGCGAAGTGGGTATCTACGCACACTCCGGTCAGCTTTACGAGCCAATCGATTCCGATCAGTTGGCCTACTATAAAGAAGCGATCGACGGGCAATTATTGGAAGAAGGCATCTCCGAAGCCGGCTCGATGTCGTCATTCTGTGCTGCGGGAACCAGCTACTCCGCGCATGGCGTCAATATGATTCCGTTCTTCATTTTCTATTCGATGTTTGGCTTCCAGCGGATCGGCGATTCGATTTGGGCCGCCGCCGATATGCGAGCCAAGGGCTTTTTGTTGGGCGGAACCGCGGGCCGTACGACACTCAATGGAGAAGGCTTGCAGCATCAGGACGGCCATAGCTTGCTCAACGCGATCGCGTTTCCGACCGTTCGTGCTTACGACCCGGCATTCCATTTCGAAACTGCCATCATCATTTTCGACGGTCTCAAAAAGCTTTACGAAGAGGGCGACACCGCGATTTATTACTTGATGGTTGGCAACGATAGTTACGCGATGCCCGAAATGCCCGCCGGTGTCGAAGACGGGATCGTTCGCGGCATCTATAAATTCCGGTCGCGCGATGTCAAAGGCTCGAACCATCGTGTTCAGCTCTTTGGCAGCGGTGCAATTATGAACGGTGTTTTGGCCGCACAAGAACTGCTTGCCGAAAAATTCAATGTTGCCAGCGACGTTTGGAGCGTCACTAGCTACACCGAGCTGCGCCGCGATGCCCAAGCAACCACACGATGGAACATGCTCCATCCCACGGAAAAGCCGCGAGTCAGCTACTTGGAAAGTGTAATGAAAGGCGTCGAAGGCCCGTTTGTTTCGGCTAGCGACTACGTTCGCGCCGTGAGCGAGCAGATCACGCCGTGGGTTCCAGGAGACTATCTCGTGCTAGGGACCGACGGCATGGGCCGCAGTGATACACGTCCCGGCTTGCGCCGACACTTTGAAGTCGACGCCCCGTTCGTGACGATCGGCGCGCTCCACCAATTGGCCAAACAAGGAAAAATCAAACCAGCCGATGTCGCCAAAGCCATTAAACAATTAGACATCGACCCGGACAAAGCAAACCCGTTGTACGCGTAAATTTTTCCTGTTCCCTCGCCCCTTTGGGGAGAGGGTTAGGGAGAGGGGTTTCCAATCTTTCGTCTAATTTTTACCAATTCCCAAGCGAAATTCACGATCAAGCTACCAGAAAGTCACGTATGCCGATCGAACTCAAACTTCCAGAACTAGGTGAAGGCGTTACTTCGGGCGACGTCCTCGAAGTCCTCGTTGCTGTTGGAGATACGATTGCCAAGAATCAAGGCATCGTTGAACTTGAAACTGAAAAAGCCACCATCGCGGTTCCCGCGAGCCAAGCTGGCGTGGTTAGCAAAATTCACATTTCCGTCGGCGACACGGTCAATGTTGGCCAAGCTCTGATTTCCATCGACGCCAACCCAGTTAGCGTTACGGAAAAACCCGCAGCAACCGCGCCACAGGCCGCCATTCCCGCAGCAAACAATTCGAACACTCCAATGCCCGTCGCGCCGACGACATCCTCCAGCGCATCCCCGGCGAAAACTTCGCAGCCTAAATCGATCAACGATGAACCGCCAGTTCGCCGACCTATGAGCGCCCCCGCTCCAGCGACTACTTCGCAACCCGTTGTTGCTGAATCGACTGGCATGGGTCTAGTTCCCGCCGGGCCCTCGATACGTCGTTTCGCACGTGAAGTCGGCGTCGATTTGCGTCGCGTCACTGGTTCTGGTCCGGGCGGGCGGATTTTACGCGACGACATTCTCCACGTCGTTCGCAGCGGCAGCTCAAGCCAGCGAATTGGAGTTGCGGGAGCCACGGCAGAGGGCCAACGCGACGACTTCGGTCCCATCCGCGTTGAAAAGCTATCACGGATGCGCCGAACTATCGCGGAAAAAATGCACTTGTCGTGGTCGACGATCCCGCGAGTTACAAACTTCGACGACGCAGACGTTACCGACTTGGAAGAATTTCGAAACGAAAGCAAAGCCGATTACGCCAAGCAAGGGGTCAAACTTACTAGCTTGCCCTTTGTCATCAAGTCCGTCGCTTTGGCGCTCAAGTCCCATCCCGGCATCAACGCGTCCATCGATATGGAAGCCGGGCAAATCATCTATAAGGAGTATGTCAGCATTGGAATCGCCGTCGACACCGACCGCGGGCTGGTCGTTCCATCGTTGCGCGACGCCGACAAATTGTCGATTCCTCAAATCGCAAAAAAGCTGCAAGCGATTGCCGAGTCAGCCCGCACCAACAGCTTTACTTTGGAAGACCTTAAAGGCTCGACGTTCACGATCAGCAACCTCGGCGCGATCGGCGGAAGTTATTCGACGCCGATCATTAACTATCCTGAAACTGCGATCTTGTTGACGGGTCGGGCCCGAAAAATGCCGGTCGTGATCGAAGACAAAGTCGCCATACGGCTTATGTTGCCTTTGAGCATTTCCTACGATCATCGCCTCATCGACGGCTCTAACGCCGCTCGATTTCTCAATGATGTGATCGGTTACCTCCAAGCCCCTAGCCGCATGTTGCTGGCGCCGTAGTCGTCGCCATGAAAATGCAACCATCCCTGGATCGGGGTCTGACGCATTTTTCGGCCAATATTGATTGACTTGGAAACAACTGGAATCCGAAAAATGGGTCTGACCCCTTCCGAACAAGCTGCGACACAAACCAATCCGATCGAACCGACGGTGATCGTGTTTGAGACTTCGCCCGACGGCAGTCTCGACGCGATCGTGCAACACGACGAGCGGACGGTTTACGTGTACCTCAACGGCCGCGACGGCAATTTTGGAACACGGGCTTGCTGGGTCCGAAACCTCATCGCCGCACCGATGGAGATTTCACAATCCGATTTGCGACAAGGCATTCCGCCCGCTTTGCCACGTTTTGTGATCAATCATCCCAATGGATTGCCCGCGCCAACAGCCAACGACTTGAGCGTTGTTTGGTTCGAAGAAGGTAACGGAATTGCGCTTTTCGAAAAGAACTCGCTGCTGGCCGTGATTCCTCCCTGGAGCGGCCGAGAAGCTTTTCACGGCTATGCCCGCGACTGTCTACACGAAAATGAAGTCTGTTGGCCCATGCCACAACAACCGGCGCTTGCCGAGCGAATTCGCCGCGCCGCCGAATTCTGGAAATCATGGAAATCCGGAAACCCGCTGGCTTATTTGAAAGACGACCTGCTGCTTAAGTATCGAACTCGATTCGGGCCAGACGCCCAAACTTACGAAGTCGGCGGCGATCAATGGCCGCCACTTTTGATCTACCGATTTGATAATGATGCGGGCTCGCGTTTGCTTACGCTGGGAATGTCCCTTCGGCCTCAGCCAAACGTGGAGTTGAGTAACGAGCTCCCCGTAGTGTTGCGGAGAATCGAACTGGGGTTGGAGTACCGCCTTGGAACTTTCTTCGAATCGGTTGACCAGGCCATCGAGCTTTTGGCGGGCCAAGCCCGATATCCATGGCGCAAGTGGACTTGGCTAGGCCACGGACACATCGCCAAGCTCACGCGCGTCGATCAACCAACCGTGAATCTGTTGTTCGTTTCGGAGCGAAATTTTCGCGTCGAGCTGACGCGCTTTCGCGACGACCCAGTTAACCTTCTGTGGGCCGTGCCCATTACCGAATCCGAAATTCCTCACGCCGGCACCAATTTGGGCGCGTTCATTGACCATTGCCAAAATGCCGGCCGCCTGACGAATTGACTTTGCACTCGCTTCTACTTTTCCCCGCTTGTCCCATTCATCGCATTCGTCCTATTACTCCCATGAATTTCCTCCAACCACCCCTGCCCCAACAAACAAAAAAACCCTGACAGCAAAAACTATCAGGGTCATTCTCAGGGTGGCTGACGGGGGTCGAACCCGCGACATCCAGAGCCACAATCTGGCACTCTAACCAACTGAGCTACAGCCACCACGTCAACGAACAAGATTCTAA
>JANMEB010000624.1:0-7694 GCA_031376585.1 Planctomycetota bacterium
TGCCCAAATAATCGTTGGTCAACGAATAAGACTTTCCACACGCATGGCAACTGAAATCTGGCATGAGTAACTCCCGGCACCTTTGGTAAGATATTGCTGCATGGCCCAAGGCCAGTCGACTCTCGCTCTTCGTCAAACGCATGACGATCTTGGCATGCCTCGTCCATTCTATCACAGCCGATCCGCGTCTTTGGTTTGGACTTTAAAGCCCACCGTGACGTTGCAGCGCAATAGATTCTCGGCCCGCGATTTCTCTGGCGCGGTCCGGTCGGACCTCCTCCCGCGCCGAATCGCCAGCTTTTTTGCGGCGAATTGAACTACATTTCGCACGGGAATAGCAGCGACTCCGCACATTGCACTAAAATACGCGCTCGGAGTTTTCGTTAAGAATTTGCGGGAAAAAGACAATGCGACCATTTACAGTGATTTTTCTTTTGACATTCAGCCTGCTGACTTTGGCCAATACCAATCTGATGAACGCTCAAATGGCCGCCAATTCGATCGGAGCAAACGAAGGCTCGACTGCGCATGCCAATGACTTCGCCGCACCCAGCTTGTCCGTCACCGAAGCTCTCAATCTGATCACCGTAGAAGGCTCTGCGGAGATCCGAGTCAAGCCAACCCAGATACGCCTCGTGATGGCTGCGGTCAGTGAAGCCGACAATGCCAACGAATGTCAAACCAAGTCCGCCGAACTGGTTCAACGCATTTCTACAAACTGGCAATCACTGGGGATCGCGAAAGAATTGATCTTCGAAGACTTTATTTCGATATTGCCCATTTATGAATTTGAAGAAACGACTTGGAAGGAACTTACGGTCCTCAGGGAAACTCTCGTTCGCTATCGCCTACAGACAAATCTACACGTCCAGTTAACCGACAACGAGCAAGCGAGACGAGCCCTCAAAGTCGCTTTTGAGAGCGGCGTTACGGATATTGTCTCATTCGATTACTGGAGCCCTGATTTGGAATCCGCCAAGAGTACCGCATTGCAACAAGCAATTGCGGTCGCTCGCAACAAATCAAGAATCCTCTTTGATCCCGAGCTGTTTCCGAAAAAGCCCTCTCTCGTCAACATTACCGAGGCCGGCCGCGTTATTCTCCCTAGGGAAATGTACGAGTCGTACACGAACACGATCGAGCAATCCGCGTCGATCCCCTACAATTGGCGCGAGAATATTCCGCGCATTTTAGCAGCGAAACCCAAGACGACGTATTATCGCGGGCCGGCGTTGACTGGCGACTCCCTTTCGTCGCAACTTCCAATGGAACCAGAAATCTCTGTCGTCTCAAAAGTCAAGCTGTACTTTGAGTCTCCCTCGGAGTTCCGTGGACAAATACTTGAGGGCAGGCATGAGTGAGAAACGTCGTCGCTCGATAGCCGTTAATCTTCCCATTCACGATTTTCCTGTCATATTCTTTCCTGCCGATTCCAAATTTCACTTCCCGGAAGGTGCCGCCAATGACGAACCAGAAACTAAGCCGCCGAAAATTTGTTTCCCGAACGGGCGCAGCCGCACTGGCGTTGGCTGTTCCCAACGTGATTACACCCCGGCGCACCGACGGCGCGACAATTTGGGGACGTGAGCCGTACCGTTATGAATTCATTCACAACTGGGCTCAACTTCCAGAAAAATATGTATGGCAGACGACGCACAACGTGGCCGTCGACAACGAGGGATTGGTCTACGTAATCCACGAGGGACATGCGGACAAGAAGGATCACCCGTCGATCTTCGTGTTCGATCCAGACGGCAAATTCGTCCGAGCGTTCGGACAACAGTTCCAAGGTGGCGGGCACGGGATCGAAGTTCGCCGCGAAGGGAACCAAGATTTTCTGTTCGTGGCGGCTTATCAACAAGTCAAAACGATCGCCAAGCTTGACCTCAAAGGCGAAACGGTTTGGGAAAAGTATGCACCGATGGCCAGCGGAGTTTACGCCAAGAACGAAGACACCGACCGCAAACCAGAATGGGGACGTGACCGCTTTATGCCGACGAACTTTGCGTTTCTGCCGGACGGAGATTTCTTTGTCGCTGATGGCTACGGTTCGTTCTACATTCATCGCTACGACAAAGACGCCAATTGGAAAAGCTGTTTCGGCGGGCCGGGCGATGGCGACGGAAAATTCAATACGCCCCATGGCTTGTGGATCGACGATCGCGACCCGAAGAACTTGCAACTGGTCGTGACGGATCGCGCCCATCACACGGTGCAGTATTTGGGCTTGGACGGCAAACACATTCGCACTCAAACTGGTTTTGGGTTACCTGCCAACGTCGACCGCATGGGCGATTTGTTGTTGGTTCCCGAGCTTCTGGGTCGCGTTTCATTGATTGGCAAAGACAACCAGATCGTCGCACAACTTGGCGATGATGCAGCCCGAATTAAGGCCGATGAGAAATTTGCGATTCGCGGCGATTCCAGCAAGTGGAATCAGGACAAGTTCGTGCATCCGCACGATGCGTGCTTCGACCGTGTCGGCAACATTTACGTCGCCGAATGGGTCGCCACCGGCCGCGTCAGCAAACTAAAGCGTCTAGATTAGTCGCACCGCATCCTTTCCTCGTTTAACCCGGAGCCAACGGCGACGGCGAGTGACCTTTTCGTTTATCCTCAATACCGTTCAATTTTTGGAGTCATCAGCCGCAGGGCGCTAGCCCCCGGTTTCCTATAGGCGTGTATCCCACAGAAACCGGACGCTAGCGCGTTTCGGCTGACAGAAATGTTTAACCCGGAGCCAACGGCGACGGCGTGTGACGTTTTCGTTTGGTTTGGAGGCTCAATGAATCGCAAACGATTGCTCGAACGTTTTTTGCAATTCGTCCGCGTCGACACGACGGCCCGCGAGGGAGCGGCGACTTATCCCAGCACTCCTGGCCAATTGGAGCTTGGGAAATTGGTCGTCTCGCAACTGCGCCAAATGGGAATTGCCGATGTAAGCCAAGACGAACACGGGATCGTACTGGCGACCATTCCCGCGAACAACGGTCGCTCAAAACCCGTCGTCGCGTTCAACTCGCATTTTGATACTTCGCCTGAGACGCCGGGTGCCAACGTTCGACCGCAGCTCATCGAAAAATACGCGGGCGGTGATATCCCGCTCCCTGGAAATCCGAACCAAATCATTACCGTGGACAAGTGCCCTGACCTTAACAACTTGCTCGGAAAAACGCTCATCACGACCGACGGCAACACGTTGCTTGGAGGCGATGACAAAGCCGGCATGGCCATCATGATGGAACTTGCCCAGCATCTGATCGAGAACCCGGCGATCCAGCACGGACCGGTTCGCTTGCTATTCACGTGTGACGAAGAAATCGGGCGCGGCGTTCAGCACGTCGACATCGCTCGAGTAGCGGCCGACGTTTGCTACACGTTTGACGGCGGCGGGCAAGACGATGTCGACCAAGAAACTTTTTCGGCGGACCTGGCAACGGTTGGATTGCATGGAGCCAACATGCATCCAGGCATCGCCAAAGACAAGATGATCAACGCGATTCGCATGGCGGGATCGTTCTTGGAAAAGATGCCGCGCGATGTAGCTCCCGAGCGCACGGATGGCCGGGTTGGATTCTTGCATCCCTACACACTTGAAGGAAGCGTGGCCAAGTCTGAGATCAAAATTCTCTTGCGCTCGTTTGAGACCGCTGAATTGGAGCCGCTTGCGCAGCGCCTACGCGAAATTGCCCGCGAGGTGGAACATGAATTCACCGGCGGGCGGGTGGAAGTACAAATCAAAAAACAATATCGCAACATGCGCGATGGCTTGATTCGTGAACCGCGTGCGGTCGAGTTTGCCGTCGAGGCCCATCGCCGATTGGGGCGCGAAGCCAAATTGACCATCATTCGCGGCGGAACCGACGGATCGCAGTTGACCGAACGAGGCCTGCCAACGCCCAACCTCTCGTCCGGCCAGCACAATATTCACTCGCCGCTTGAGTTTGCTTGCTTGGACGAAATGCTGGCTGCTTGCGAAGTCGGTATCGAAATCATCGAGCTCTGGGCCAACGCAGCCGAATCTACGTCAGATTTTTGAGCGCAGTTTTGCCTCGTTTGACTCGTTCCGAGGCGGGAGCCAGGGAACCAGATTAAATGCCAGCTTGTAGCCGAGGTCGTCGACGTGCCGATCTCTTTCTTAATTGGCGCTGACTTTTCGGATTCTAACGCCGCTAGCTTTGTCGATTCGAATTCTCGACCGGCGACCCACCTTATAGAATCTCGCGCCTCTTTCCAACTGCTTAGGGATCCAACATGGCCAAACGACGAAAACGAGACGAAGACTATGACCGAGACGACGAGGAAGAACTCGAACCGAGACGGACGCGGCGCAAGCGCCCCGTGCGACGATTTGGCTTCCGACGTTTGCTCGTGTTCGGATTTTTGGCGCTCGTCATAGTTGCCGCACTCTTGCCGCGTATCGTAGCCTTGCCGATATTCCGCTCGATGTTGTTGGGAGTCGCGTCGAATCAACTCAACGGCAAAGTCGAAATCGACGAGCTTTCGCTGGGTTGGTTCGCACCCGTCCAGGTCGGCAATCTCCGCATCAAAGATTCGCAAGGCAACGTCGTTGCGACCATCGCCAAACTTCGTACCGACAAGTCGCTTGGATCACTAGCGTGGAACCGCAGCGATTTCGGCACGATTGAAATCGAAAAGCCCGCCGCCAACATAGTCATTCGTCCCGGCGGCAGCAATTTGGAAGACGTTCTCGCCAAACTCATCTCGACAGATTCATCCGGCGATTCCAACTTGCCAAAAGCCACGCTCAAAATTATTGATGGTACGGTGCAGATATCCGGCCCGAACGATTTGCAACCTTGCCAACTCACGAGCGTGAGCAGCCAAGCAACTTTGGGCGGCCCCGATGCCCAATTAACTTTCAATGCGACGGCGAATGTTCAATCAAAAAACGGCCCGGTCGGCCAAATTCAATTGGAAGGCAAAGCCGGTGCGCCGGGCAGCGTCGCGGATTTCGGCAGCGGCCAATTGGTTGTTCACGCCCAAAACACGCCGATCGACATCGCTGCAATCGCGTTGACTCGCCTAGGCCAATCCGCCGATTGCCAAGGCCAACTTGTCGGCGACACGACGCTGACTTGGTCGAACGGGGGACGTGAGACCACCATCGATTTGAACAATGTTCGCCTCAATCAATTCGCGCTCACTTCACCGCAGTGGCTTAGCGGCGATAGGCTCGTCGTAGACCAATTGCAGACGTCGGGCCGAATAAGAATGGTTGACACGAAATTAGTAGCTGACCAGTTCAAATGCCAAACTGAATTTGCGGCAGTCGAAGCAACTGGCGAAGTCGATTGGCAAACGATTGCGCAATCGCTGGCCGGTGGACAATTGCCCCAAACCGATTTTCAAGCAAACGGGTCAATCGACTTGGCGCGCCTCACACAGATGCTTCCTAACACAATGCGCCTGAAGCCTGGCGTGCAGATTCAAAAAGCCAATTTCGATTTTCAGTCGTTCAGCCGAATGGAAGGAAGTCGTCGTCGCCTATTTTTCAACGGTGAAGCCAAAGATTTCGCCGGCGTGCACGAGGGACAAGCAATTCGCTGGACCAAACCAATTCGGCTTTCGGCGGCTTTGGTTCAAGACGGCCAAAGGACGACGCTCGAATCCCTGCAGTGCGAAACGAATTCAATTTCGATCACGGGCCAAAGCGACGTGCAGACAGGCCAAATTCGAGCCAACGGCGACCTAGGTCAACTGCAAACGGAACTCGAGCAGTTTTTCTCACTTGGCGCGATCGCGCTAGCGGGTCGCTTCGACGGAACGATGAACTGGAACATGGACCAAGCCGCGTTGGTCGCCGCGACGGTTTGGCCAGTCAAGCTCGACGGCGACTTCAACTTCGACTCGCTGGAAATTGCGATCCCCGGCATGGAGCGTTTTGCCGAACCGAAGGCCAACGTCAAATTCACCGCGCAAGGTCAAGCCACTCGCGCCGGCCAAGTTCGCATCGACGGGGGAAATTTTGATTTGGTCGCCGGTACCGATCAGCTTAAAGCTCAATTGCTGCAGCCGATCGAAAACCCAAACTTGGACTCAACGATCAACGCACAGTGCAACATCACCGGCGGGTTGGCATCATGGTTGCAACGACTTGGGCCGCTCATGCCCAAGCTTGATTTTCGCGCTGCGGGAACCGTTGGTTTGGAAGGAAATGCGACTATGAACCTTTCGTCGGCGCGACTGCAAACTGCCAAATATGAAATCAATGAATTTGCTTTCGATGGATTCGGAATGCAAATTCGAGAACCGAAAGTCGCTGGCGAAGGGGACTTTGCATTCGATTGGTCCAACCCTCGCCTCCACGTCGCTGACTTGACGATAACTAGTTCCACGATCGCTGGCCGCGGTGCCAATCTCGATTTGAAGATGGACTCAACTGGGTTCCAGCTTACCGGCGACCTCGCTTATCGCGCGGACGTCAATCGCGTTTCGCATTGGTTCGGTATGGGCCAGGCCGCCGATTCCGTGCAATATTTCGGTTCGGCGGAAGGAACCGCGAAACTTACGCCTGCCGCCAATGCCATTGCCGGCACAATCAACGCCAAGATCGTCGACTTGACTGTCGCGAAATTGAAAACCAACGCAGCGGGCAACGACCCGAATCCGTGGCAAATCTTGTGGCAAGAACCGACCGCGCAATTGGACTCGCAATTGGCCATTGATCCCAATTGGAACCAAATCGACGTTCAGCGCGTTTCCGTTCAATCCAAAGCAATTCAGGTCGAGGGTCAAGGTTCCATCGCCGATCTGGCCAAGACTTTGCAACTTGATCTGAGCGGAAAATGGGTTCCGAATTGGGAAGCCATTTCCGCGATTGCTCAAGGTTACGCTGGAAACTCGATCGAACTTCGCGGCCAGCCTCGTGCCGAAAATTTCCGCGTGCAGGGTCCATTGTTTTCGACCGATCCGAACAACAAATCGTTCATCAGTCCGCAATTGGTCGCGGAAACTTCGGCCAGTTGGGATGGCGGTCAACTCCTCGGCATGGCGGTTGGCCCGGCAAGTATCAAAGCGAATTTGAAAGACGCGGTGCTTGGCTTCAACGATCCGCAAATTCAGATTGGACCGGGCAAAGTACACTTTAATCCGCAACTCGATTTTCGCGGCGATCCGCAATTGATCCTGATGCGCGGACCGGTCTTGGAAACGGTCGAACTGACGCCCGAAATTTGCCAAGGTTGGTTCAAGTTCGTCGCGCCGCTTCTCGCTGAAGCAACTCGCGCTCGCGGAAAATTTTCACTGACAGTCGATGGTGCTCAAGTCCCGCTGTTTCAACCGATGACTGGACGGGCGTCAGGGCAATTGATTATCGAGCAAGCCACGATCGAACCCGGGCCCTTGGGCCAGCAGTTGATTCAACTTGTCAACACGGTCAAGCAAATGGCGGACGGAAACCCGCTCGACGCACTCCTCAAATCGGGCGCTGCGTCCGCGCTAAGTCCGGCGACACAAGAAGCCTGGCTGCAAATGCCGGCGCAGCAGATCGGTTTCAAGATGGAACAGAACCAGTTCATCCACGAAGGCATGACGCTGGATATTAGAGGTATCCAAGTGAAAACGCACGGCGCGATTGGCGCTGACAGTTCGCTGAACTTGGTCGCCGAGATTCCAATCAGCGATAGCTGGATACAAAAGCAGCCCGCACTGGCTGGCTTGAAAGGCCAATC
>JANMEB010000730.1:0-10736 GCA_031376585.1 Planctomycetota bacterium
AAACTGGCTTCCAAATTCATGAATGCCGATAACGCCGCGATGACTTCGCGCGGAGCGTCTTCCATGAGGTAGTGCCCTGCTTGGGCAAACTCGATGGTCCGGGCCAGGGGCAAAAGTTTTTGCAATTGCCGCAAACATTCCGGCCGAAAACACCAGTCGCGCATCCCCCACAGCATGAGACAAGGTTTGTCGGACAGCTTTGGGAGGTCATTTTCAATTTGCTCCAGAATTTCCCAAGTCTTATGGCGTCGCGAAAGCGGAATGTCGAACACGAACCGATCTATGCCGACTCGATTGTGCCAATTGTCGTAAGGTGCCAGTAGTCCGCGCCAAGCAGTCTCAACCAAGCCGCCTTGCCGCGTTGTCGCCATGGTTGTGGCGGCCCGCGCGAACACGTTGGCGCCTCGCATCAGCAGCGTTCCCAGCACAGGAATGCGGCACGCCAGAATGCGCCAAGGAATAAACGGCGGCGGAAAACAAGCGGTGTTGCTGAGGACGATTCGACGAAATCGATCAGGTAAACGCAGCGCCGCCCCCACGCCGATCGGGCCCCCCCAATCGTGAACGAACAGCGTAATCTTTTTGAGGTCCAGCTCGTCGATCAGCCGGCACAAGTTTTCAATATGTTGCTCAAGGCAATAGTTGTAATGCGGTGGCTTGTCGCTCAGTCCGCAACCGACATGATCGACGGCAACGACACGGCACTGATTGCGAAACGACTCAATGACGGCACGCCAATAGAACGACCACGTCGGATTGCCGTGGACGCACAGAATTGGCTCGCCCTTCCCCGCGTCAACAAAGTGCATTCGGGCGTTGTCCAGCTCGATAGTCCGACCGAACCTCAGCGCCGGAAACAGAGGCAACAGTTCTTGGTTTGCAGTCGTCAAGTGTTTTGCGTTGTTGTCGATGGGCAAGTCGTGATTCATCATTCGTTTTCTATTGCGAATACCTTGTACGACTCATTGGTGGCGGCCGTGCGAGGCATAGCTCATCGATTTGGGTTCTACCGATTCGAAATATTCCGTAGAAATTGACGAGGTCCATTCTATCGACTGCCTTGGCGGGCGCGACGGTACCCAGCGATCAAATTTGCGTTAGAGTTTCGCGCCAAACAACGTCCCAATCTCACAAATCACAGGTGGATTTTACCGCGAGTTTTGCTAAGATTGAAGCAGTTTTGGTTTTCGCTTTTTCTACTTTTGAGGTAACTATGAATCGATTCTTTATTGCCGCAATGGCAACCGCCGTGATTGGCGGTGCGATTGGTTGCGACAAGGCTAGTTCGCCCGCGACCAAGAAAACGGCTCCCGCCGTTAGTAAGGCCCCGGCTGTCAATTCGACATCCGTCGCCAGTTCAAACACCGTATCCGAATCCGCTGGGACGTTGGTGAACCTCAAAGTTCCCAACATGACGTGAGGTGGTTGTGCAACCTCGGTCCGAGGTGATTTGGAAAAAATTGATGGGGTCGCTGATATCACGACCGACATCGAAAGCAACACTTGCTCATTCAAAGTAACCAAGCCAGACGTCGACTACAAAGCGAAACTGGCTGAATTTGCGAAAACCAATTCTCACTTGAAAGATTACGAGATCGTTCAATAAGACAAAACCAAAACGATTGAACGAGAAACCCGCGGCACTTGCTGCGGGTTTTTTCATTCAGTGGCAGTTTAAAGATGTCGGGTTGCGTTAACGACAACAATGACTCCTGACCCCTTTGATGCTCCGAATCGCCCTTGGCCCTAATTCAAGACCGTCGCTGACCCGGTTCGGTCCTTCACCGATTTTAATAAACGGTTCTTGACATCTTTGAATTGTTCTCTCACAAGTTTGAAACAACATCCTCGATGGCCACCAAGTAGATCATCGAATCAAAAAACAATTTTTGGTCTCCGTAAGGAATGTCCTCTAGCGACTCTAGACCTTGCCGAAGTCTAGCAACATCGTGCGCGAGCAACGATGATTCGCATTTGGTACCCGACAATTTCTTTAATGCAATTCCCGCAACATGGCCATCAAATTCAGCAAGCTCAGCCTGTTTTTCAGCCAATTCGTCGCACTCCGCGAATTCGGGAAAAGGCATTTTCGTTAGTCGGTCATAGGCGCACTTGAGCGATTTGGTCATAATTAGTCCCAGTTCATCACTATCTTGCGGTCACTTGTCCAATAACCGCCGTTGTTCCGGGGTTTCTGTCCTGGAATCTGAAGTTTGGTTTGCATTTTTATTCCTTCAGTTCCAACTTTTAGAACAACCCCTGTTCCGAGCGCCTAGTTCTTTTTGAAACAGGCGATTGCATCTTGAGTATATTGTTTCCGCTTGCGCTCACCTACCTGAAGGCCTTCGGGATCGTTGAACTTGGTGTGGGAGTGTTGCCAACGTAACTCAAGCGGTTGGCGTCGCCTACAAAGAAACCGAGTGGGCTTCGCTTATGAATTTGCCGAGGCGCGGGTCGTACCAGCGGTTGAGATAGTTGTAACGTGAAGTGGCGTCGTCGAATTGTTTTCCAGTGTAGCCAAACGAAAGATCGGTAGCCGAATTCGTTTCGCTTTTCAACCTCCAGAGCGTGTCGTAAACACGGTGGTTGGTGATCGAGAACGCTGGGCTGGCCTCGTTGTCATCGGCGATGTCGCGGATCGTGCCGGGATGATCAGCGAGCGGCCAGAGCACGTTGCCGTTGCTTGTTGGGACAGTGACTTGTTCGTCGGCGGAAAGTTGATCCAATTGGCCTCAGCAATGCTCGAATTCCCATTGGCCTCTTGTCCGACTGTTGCCTTACGCTTTAAAGATGATTCCTGGATTTCAGCAAGCCGCGTACCAAGCTGGCCCCAACCGATAGAAACTCAAAAGATTTATGGCGAGAGTACAAAAACGCGAAGTTTACGCAATTTTTGCCGTCCGTGCACTGGGTTCTTCGGCCATTGAAATGCCAAAAAAATTCGTAAATTGTTTCGGTTATCGAATCAAAAACCATAGACTTTGGGTTTGTAAATGATATCATCTTGAATGACGGAGTTTGAGGTCGTATCTACTGCCCCAAACCCCCGTTGAAAAAACCGAAATCATCTCTTGCTATTATTCGGTTTTTGATTCGGCCTCTTCTCTGTTCCGGCCCCGCCGTCGTGCTTATGCATAACGGTGGGGTTTTTTATTGGCGCGCAAGACTGTGCCACTCTCAGCCGACGGCCCTAGCTGCTGGTACGTTGCGCCAGTTTCGGACAAGTCAATGCCCGTTCGAGCCGTTTAACGTCGAATCTCAAATCCAACGCCAACTCGTTCACCGTCCGACCAAGGCTGTATCCGCATGTTGGACGAATTCGACTGTGGAACTATTCCGCGAGTCACCGTCTGCGCGAGCCACCAGCCAAGTATCGCTTGAGAAAGATAATGATTGTCATCGTTGACGCGCGACCAAGCCGGCAGCGTCGAGGCAATCGTCCAGAAAAACTTCGCCTGAGTACTTTCCGAAAGTTGTCCGGCAATCAGAAAGGGAACCGCACCGACAAATGCATGACCACTAACTCCATTCGTGTCATTCCAAAAACTCCAATCGGACGAATCGGTTTCGCCCGGACGCGACGAGCCGATTAATTTTTGCCCGAGTAAGAGCGGAGGGACGCCAACCAACATGCTACGCAAGCTTCGCTCGCCCCATTCCTGAGCTCGCGGGCTGGCGTATCCTGCCCGCCCGATCAACGAAGCGGCCAGATAAAGCGACATCATTGGCCATTGCTCTCCAAATGGTTTTGCCAATGCCGAGACGTCATCGGTGAATCCGTTGCGCACTTGGGATTGATACCAGTTCGCCACTTCGCTGTCGGCGCTACTATTCGCCAAGATTGCGGCGACGGTCAGACCGCCAATGAGCGACGGCAAATTCTCTCGGCTGTAAAAATTTCTCTGGTCGGTCCAAAGGTCTGGCCACAATCGCGCCTCCGACCAATCGTCGTTAAGGTTCGACTCGACTTCCCACCAATCCGCGACTGCACCGTTTTTGAACCAAGCCCCATCTGTCGAAGCCTTCGCTTCATCATTCCGGGTAGAAGCCTGCTCATCACTTGTGCCCTGGCGATCGGGTTCCAGCGGTAAGGCTGCGCCGCCGAACGACTCGCTGCGCAGTGCGGCATCGGGCACGGTTGATTCAATGTCGATCGCGGTTGAATCGTTCGCTCGTATCGTCCCAACATCCTGCGGCGTCGAAAGTCCTTTGCAACTTGTGCACAACGCCAATGCCAATAGCCCCGGCATCAGCCAACGGCAGTTCCGCAAGACTCGTTGCGTTGCGAGCTTCGGTTCAGAAACTGCTGGGCGGCGATATTTTTGTGGGAACAATCTCACGACCAAGTTACTATTTTTCCTTCGATTGAATCTCTGGAATGTTGGAGGCGATTCGTTCCGCAAATTGCGGAACTAGTGGTAGTGGATGCCAAACATCTCGATCGTCGATCGCGAACAATGCACACTTACTCTCGCGGGTCACTGGCAGGTCAGGAATGAGTATTTCGAATCCGCAGTTGACGGACTGTTCAGATCCCAATGAAACGGCGATGTCGTCGCGCCGCTTTGGTTCGTCGAGCGGCACGATCCACTCGCGACCATCGCAATAAATTCCCAAACGCGACGGCGCGTCGTAGCTTGCCAAGTCGATTGCCCAACCCTTAATTCGGCCGCCATCGGGTAGCTGGGACAATTGCTCAAAGCGCCCGTCGATTTGAGTTGGAATCAATTGAACGTCTTTCTGTGCAGGCAACATCGCAAGTGATTGAATCGCGCCCGACTGTCCGAGCTTCGAATACCAACCGTTGGCGTTCGCGGCATACAAATCCCAGTCTTTGCCGCCTCGGATGGCCTCAAGTGGCACGCGCAGTTCGAATCCGTAGCGCTCGTGATCGTGGGGAACGATTTGAAATGAGCCGGGAATCAGCCGGATCAACTGCTCACGGTTACCGTCAACTAGGCAATAGGAAGCCGCAGACGCCGCATGAAACGTATCATCTGCAAAGCCGCGCACGATGACTTCGCTTGCGTTCTGCAATTGGCTTTCGACGCATCCCGCAACTGCATGAGACAAAATTCTGATTTGGTCATTACCGGTTCGAATCGTCTGCGGCAACAGGCTCAAGCACTTGACGCCGACTCGCATGTTCAGCACGTATTCGCCCCCGAATCCTGCCGCCGCGATTGCCAAGCAAAAATGAGAAACCACGATCGGAGTCAATTGGCGATAGCGCTGATAAAGCCGAATCCAACAGAACCCGGCAATCCATGTCAACCCAATGAGTAAGGGATTTGGTAAGTGAAGTCCGGCGAAGATCGAAGCGCTAATCAGCGCCACCCACGATGATCGTCGCAAACCAAAATTCAGACTTGGGACAATGAATAACTGCAAAGCGATTTGTTGGACGAGTACGGTCGGAAGCTTTACAAGGAACCAGTGTCGTGCGGGCTTGTCCAACAAGCTGAAATTCGTTCCAAGTTGCCAAGCGCCGAAATACAGGCCTGCGCACGCGGCTAGGACGATTGCTCCAAATGTCACTCCCAGAACGACGCACCACACTTTCCAAAGTTCGCGCCAACGCGTGGGGGCAAACAATTCGGTACGTCCAAACAGCGCGACGCCGACCAATGCCAAGACAACGCATGCAACTTCGGAAAATCGTCGAATGGAATGAGACGAAACCCATTCTGCGCCGAAAGACGTCAGAAAAAATGCTCCCACGATTCCCACCGCGAGTAGCCTCGGCGGGCTGGCCATCGAAATGCGACGTTCCGCGAAATTCATCGAAGTCCTTTGCCCAGCGGGAAATCAACTGCTAAACTTCTTTGAGATTGACCTAGGTTGCGGGGATGGGAACGATAGGACAATTTGAGGACGACGGCACGGTCAACCGTAATTGCGTGCTAGCTGCGGGACGTTTTTGAAGCGACGAGTATTCGATGATCCTGGAAGGGCTTATTACCACGGTTGACGACGACGGGCGGCCACACCTTTCGGCCATCGGACCCGAAGTCGATGCTTCGATAACGCGAATTGAATTGCGGCCGTTTCAGTCGTCGCAAACGTATCAAAATTTGCAACGCACGCGGCAGGCAGTTTTTCATGTGACCGACGACGTCGAGTCGATCGCGGACGCCGTTTGCGGCAAGCGATTGCCGGTCGACTTATTCGAGCGAGCAACCAACGTCGACGGTTTCGTATTGACAACGGCCTGCCGCGCGTTTGAAGTCGAAGTCAGTTATCACAACGACGATAATCCGCGGGCGACGCTTCCGTGCCGCATCCTTCAAGTGCATATTTTGCGTGAATTTTTCGGCTTTAATCGGGCCAAGCACGCCGTTGTCGAGGCGGCAATTCTAGCGACTCGCACCGGTTTAATTCCGCAAATCGAAATAGAAGCCCAATGGAAATGGCTTCGCACGCTCGTTGAAAAAACCGGTGGCGATCCTGAACGCCGAGCTTTTGCGCAGTTAACGGCCTTCGTCGAAAAAGCCTTTCACACTTCCGCAACTTGATTTTGGATAAATTGTTTTGATGCCTCATCGCGTTCTCGCCGTTACCGCTCCTAGTCGACTGCATTTCGGCCTGTTCGCATTCGGCGAAGGGCACCAAACGCAATTCGGCGGCGTCGGGCTGATGATCGACCGCCCCAAAACTCGGTTGCGATTCGCCCATTCGCAAAAGCTAAGTTTGCAGGTCACCGACGAACCTCGCGCTCGTCGAACGATTGAGAAGTGGTTCAACCTTCACGCTGATCAACTCCGCGAACCGATATTGGATATTTCGAAACTCGGCGTGGCCATCCGACAAGTTTCCGGTCCGGCATCGCATGTTGGCTTGGGTGCAGGGACGCAAGTGACGTTGGCGCTTGTCGCTGGTCTCGACCGTTGGTTTCGCATCTCGCCTGAGATGACCATCGCGGACGCTGAGCATTTCGGTCGTGCGCGGCGGTCGGCAGTCGGCAGCCACGGATTTTTTTTGGGCGGCTTGATTATTGACCAAGGCAAGAACGACATAGCCGGCGTCGGAATTCTTGGCGAGCGATTTGAATTGCCTTCGCAATGGCGCGTTGTGTTGACTTGTCCACGCCATCGACAAGGACCTTGCGGTCAGCAAGAGGAAGAATTGTTTCATTCGCTTCCACCGGTCAAGCTTGATTCGGCGAATGGGCTGCGGCAGTTAGTTGATGAGCAGTTGATCCCTGCGGCAAGAGCTGCGGACTTCGATCAATTCAGCGAGACCATTTACGAATTCGGGTATCGTGCTGGATTGTGCTTCGGCAGTTATCAAGGCGGTCCGTATAATGGACCCGACGTGAGCCGCATCGTCGACTTTGTTCGGTCCATTGGAGTCAAAGGTGTCGGGCAAAGCTCGTGGGGGCCGACCGTGTTTGCTTTGTGTAGTTCGCCCGCAGACGCCGAACTATTGTCGGCCAACCTTCAGAAAGAATTTTCACCCTCAGATTATTGGCATGAAATAACGCCAATCAACAATCAAGGCTACTCGGTCTCGGAATGCACCGGCGAGCCGATTACGATGGAAGAATTGAGTTAAGCTAGACAGCATTGGTTACCTAATTTCAACACACACGTTTACTCGCAATACACGGATTTGAAAATGCCTCGATTAGGCGTCAACATCGATCACGTTGCCACAATTCGACAAGCTCGCCGCACAATCGAACCAGATCCAATTTGGGCGGCAGCGCTTGCCGAGTTAGGCGGCGCGGACGCGATCACGTTTCACTTGCGCGAAGACCGTCGCCACATCCACGACCGCGATGCTCGATTACTCAAGGAAACCGTGCATGTCAAACTCAACTTCGAATGCGCTTGCACAAAAGAAATGATTGACTTCGCGATCGAATTAAAGCCGACTGACGCTTTGCTCGTTCCCGAAAGCCGCCAAGAGATTACGACCGAAGGCGGACTCAACGTCGTCGCCAAACAAAGCGACGTTCGCCGAGCCATCGAACGACTGCATTCGGCCGGAATTTCCGTCAGCTTGTTCATCGATCCTGACATCGCGCAAATCGCCGCAGCGCAATCCGCCGGGGCCGACTCCGTTGAATTGCATACCGGATCGTATGCGCTCGCTAAGCCAGGACCTTCCCGCGCTGAACAATTGCAGATTTTTCGCCAGGCTTGCGAAGTCACCGTGAAGCACGGATTGCAACTTCATGCCGGCCATGGCTTGACGTACGCCAACGTTCGACTCATCGCCCAGATACCAGAAATGCGCGAGTTGAATATCGGGCACAGCATCGTATCGCGTGCCGTCATGGTCGGCATGTCTCAAGCCGTCCGTGAGATGAAAGCGTTGGTAGTTACCGCCGATGAATAATGGTGTCAACCTTAACTGTGCCGCAGAATTCGTAGCAGGCACACTCCGTGTGCCGTGGCTCGGTGTGTGCCGTGGCTCAGCCTGTCCCTTGGCCGGAAACGAACGGCACCTGGAATGTGCCTGCTCCTTTTTCTTTGACGCGGTTTAATCTGCCGTATGACTAACTGCGCGGCTTGCGTTTGTTTTTGAGCAACCCGGCGCTCGATTCGTAGTACTTGCCGCGCCGCTTTTGCGAACGGTCTTCCGATTCCGCTTGCTGATTGCGCAAATCCGCGACAAGTGCCATCGTAAATGGGCACTTCAAAATGTTCAGACGAAAATCGATGTAGTCTTTCTGCTCCTGCGTGAGAACACCCAAAAGATATTGGCCAACAACGGCTCGTTCAGGGACGCCGATTTGGTGGTAGCGCCAAATTTCACCCAACGAATGAACGCCTGAATCGCGAAGACGGTTGATTTGAGACATCCGAGCGATTACCGTGGCATCGGTTTTCATCGCTTGTTCAATACGCCGAGCTTGTTCGGCATCGAGTGCTTCATCCAGATAGGCTTCTAATTCGCGGTCAGAAAAGGACGGCTGAGTCATGTTCCCAACATTCTCGATTACCAAGTTGCTTCGTTCCCATCTTAGCTTGATCGGCAATCAGCAACAAGCTTTGGCGACGATCGTCTCGAATTTGGTCCTTCCTAGTTGCGACGTCAAGAAACTCGCTCGTTGCCGAACTCGGAATGTCGTACAGGGTTCCATACTAATGCTGACGTTCATCCTTGGCCCGGCTACGGCGGTGGCCAAGCAACAAGCTGCTCCGCCGCTGACCGCCCGCGGCACGATTTATCACGACGCAAACGCTAATCGGCAATGGGACGACGGCGAAAAGCTGCTTCCTAACATAGCTGTGTCCAACGGCCGCGAGATCGTGCGCTCGAACGAACAAGGCCGTTACGAGCTTCCGGTTGAAGACGATACCGCCATCTTTTTGATCAAGCCGCGCGGCTGGCGAACACCGCTTTCCGACGATCAATTGCCTCAGTTTTTCTACATCCACAAGCCCAACGGCTCGCCGAAATCGCACTATCCCGGTGTGAAGCCGACCGGTACGCTTCCCGCGACGATTAATTTTCCTCTATATCCCCAAGACGAACCGGACTCGTTTCAAATCGTGCTGTTTGGCGATACCCAAGCCCGCAACCAGCGCGAGATCGATTACATCGGCAACGACGTGATCACCGAATTGATCGGTACTCAAGCTTCTTTTGGCGTCACGCTCGGCGATATCGTTTTCGATGACTTGTCATTATTCGCCTCAAACAATCAAACCGTCGCGCAGCTTCAGATCCCGTGGTACAACGTCATTGGGAACCACGATTTGAACACTGACGCGACGCAGCGACGCTACGTGAATGAAACTTATGAAGGCGTATACGGTCCGTCCTACTATTCCTTTGACTTTGGCCGCGTGCATTTCGTTGCACTTGATAATTGCGATTGGGCCATTGCGACAGAAAAAGAACCCGCGCACTTTGTTCCGAACTTCGGCCCTGAACAAATTGAATTTTTGAAGAATGATCTAGCGGCGTTGCCGGAATCGCAGATGGTCGTTCTCATGATGCATATTCCCATCACGCAAGCAGCCGATCGCGAACAAGTTTTTCGATTGATCGAGCAACGGCCACTTTGCATTTCGATTTCTGGTCACACGCATACCCACCAGCATCATTTTCTTTCCGCCCAACAAGGATGGCGGGGCGAGAAACCCCATCATCACCTCGTCAACGTTACCGTTTGCGGCAGTTGGTGGTCGGGACAACTCGACGAACGAGGCATTCCACATGCGCTCATGACCGATGGAGCGCCCAACGGCCATTCGATTTTGACGTTTGACGGGGACGACTATCGACTTGACTATAAAGCCGCCGGTCGACCAGCCGATTACCAAATGCAGATTTCGACCGAAGGGCCGCTCGTCGTCGGCAAGACCAATGAAACCCGCGTTCTCACCAATATTTTCAACGGCTCGGAACGCTCCCAAGTCCATCTACAAGTCGACAACGCTGGCGATTGGCTCGAGATGCATCGTACTTTGGAAGCCGATCCGCTTTATTGCCAGATTTACGAGCGAGAACTTCTCATTACGCCGAAAATCGAACCCGCCCTCAACAAGCCGGCAATCTCAACACATCTCTGGCAAGCCAAATTGCCCGCCGACCTTTCTGCTGGAACGCATCTTCTCACCGTGCGAACCATCGACATGGACAGCCGAACCCATCTCGCCCACCACGTTTTCAGAGTCCAGTGAGCCGATTGATTGACTGGTGATGTTTATTCAAGAAAGGTGTCAGGAACCGAATCTTGACTCAAAAACAACGGTTCCTAGTATCTCTCCTGAGGCACC
>JANMEB010000004.1:0-5017 GCA_031376585.1 Planctomycetota bacterium
GCAATCTCGGCCGTCGTCTCTCGGTCGACCTGCAAGGACAACGCCTCCAGCTCGGCCCGTTGTTGCACGGAGAGAATTCCCGCGCGATCGTCGATGCGCGGCATTTGCGCTTGGGCTTGGACTCCCGTCAAAAGTACGCTCGCGAAGAAAGCCAGATACTTCATCATCGTTTAAATTTAACTGGAGTAACGATCGCGAATACATTTCAATTTATCAGCTCGCGCCCAGTAGTGTTCGCTCGGGACGACCAATTATTCCACAAAATCGCATACAACACAAAACTGTTGCAACAACGAATTCAGTCAACCCGCGTTAGACTTTGGGCGATCGATATCGCACAAGGCTAACCACGATTGCAGAAACGACGCCAGCGATCGTCGAGCCCACGATGTGTATGGCGAAAACGAATATTGCCCCCGTGAGATTTCCAGACGTCGGCCCTAAGTATCCCGAACCTCGCGCATCTCGAATATTCAAAAGGTAAAACTGCCACAATCGGGTCGAATAAGCGATTCGCTCATTGAAATACGGTATCGGGTAAAACACGGACGCTCCAACAAATATGAAAAGAAAGCCCACAAGGAACCATGGCCAGACGTGCGCTTTAGTCCTCGATTTGGCTTTTGGTAGCACATCCGCTTTTCTTGGTTCGGACATCGGCTTGTCGGTTGATTGTTGGAGGGAGATGTAACAAGTTGCGCAAGGTCAGAGACCGCGGCTTTGGAAAACATACATACTAACCCGAAGCGAACGCGAGAGACAAACGTCGCGTGCAACAACAGGGCGAGTATTTCTTCACCCTTCCGTCGCCGACGTTTCGCGTTGGTATCCAGGCTGGTTGCAATACGAGCGCCGGCGAAAATGGCGGAAGTGTATGGGAATCGAACCCACCAAAGACAAGTTTTCTTGCCTCCCGGCGGTTTTGAAGACCGCGGCCGCCACCAGACGTGCAAACACTTCCATCGCCAATTCAAATTGTAACTTACCGCTTGGCCGATGCCGATTGGCCAACTTATGGCTCACTAATGTTTTTATTTCCGTCAGCCGGAACCCGCCAGCGTCTGGTTTCGGAAGCGTCGGCATTGTCGGCGACGGAAAAACCAGGGGCTAGCGCCCAGCGGCTGATGCATCCAAAAAAATGTAGCAGGCACACTCCTTGGGCCGTCCGCCGTGGGCCACGGCACACCGAACATGCCGTCCGCAGTGGGCCACGGCACACGGAGTGTGCCTGCTATTTTGAAAGGTCGAACGCTGCTAGTCAATTTATTGCGGACGCAAATAACCGTCGATCCAAAACCGTGAGCCTTGCGGCGGAAGCGCGTCGGCGGCGTCTTTCCCATCGGCGAGACGGAACGAAACGGCAAGCGGGAATTTTCCCTCCGGCGCTCCGGCCGAGTACTGGCCTTCGCCCCAACAATTTCCTTTCGCAACACAATCAAACTGAGTTACTTTTCCGTCCGTCGTTTTAACAATGCCTTGAATTTCAGCGTCGAAGCCGCGCGAACCGGTTGCCGTTTTCAATGTTACATGGCCAGAAATTTTTCCATCAGCCAATTTCACGTCGATCTCGCGGACTTCTTCTTTGGTCCACATCGGCGGTTCGCCTCGCGTATTGTCGATCAGATGAAAGCGTGCGATGCGCTCGGCCAACACGGGCGGGAAATTGCCGCGAACAAGTTCCGCTTGCTCGGCTTTCGTAATCCACAAATTATCCCGGGCGATCGCAGCATGGAAAATTTTCTCCCATTTGTCCTTTGGCGCGGAATACCCGCCGAGAATTTTTGTATGCACTTGAACGACCAAGCCCCCTTCCGGTGGCTTTGCGTGATATTGCGGGTCTTCTTTCTTTGCGGTGATCGGAGAAGCTTTCGGAGCCACGAACTCGGCAACGGCTTTCTCCATTAAAGCTTGAATTCGTTCGGCTCCGCGATTGTTGTTATAGGCGATAAGTTTTCCAGCCGCATCGGCAATGTAGAGTCCTTGAGTTGTGTTTTCAAAGTTCGAACGCGGGCCTTGTCCGGCGATCTGACGATAGAAGTCACCTTCAGTGTCCTTTTGCCGCCGCTGATACGCTTGGTCGATCGCGACGGGGACGAATTTCGTTTTCAACAAGTCCACGATTTCGGGATCGGCAAAAGTCGACGCACGGTCGAGAACGCCGTTGTTTCACGTACAACCCAGTGGATGCCCGTCCATCGCCCAAATGAAAATAGGTTTCGATTCGGCAACCGCCGTCCGTTGTGCTTCGAGCAAATCCGTTTTCCACGGAATCGTCCGCCAAGTTTCATCCGGTTCCTGACACACGCTTTTATTGAGCTTGGCAAATTCCGTATCATCCCATTCTTGTGCTGAAGCCAAAGGCGGCGCGAAGGAAATCAACAATCCAGTCAGCAGGCCAAAACAATTTCGCAGCTTCATGAAAATCTCTCCGTGGTCATTTTGTTCATGTCATTGTAACCAGCTCTATAGTCAACTCGTCAATTCGATTAGAATACGGTTTGGAGGCAACGATGAAAATACTGTTGGCAAGTCCGCGTGGCTTTTGTGCGGGCGTGAATATGGCGGTCGAAAGCTTGGAGCTGGCGTTGGCCCGCTTGGGGGCACCGATCTACGTCTATCACGAAATCGTCCACAATCGATACGTCGTCGAGTCCTTTCGCACCAAAGGGGCGATTTTCGTTGATCAGCTTTCGGAAGTACCCATTGGGGCGAACCTCTTGTTCTCGGCGCATGGAGTCTCGCCGGAAACCCGTCGAATCGCGCGCGAACGAAATTTGAATGCGATCGACGCGACCTGCCCGCTTGTCACCAAAGTCCACCTCGAGGCTATCAAGTACGCGCGCGAAGGTTACACTATTTTTTTGATCGGGCACGAAGGCCATGACGAAGTCGTTGGCACCATGGGCGAAGCTCCTCAGGCAATGATTTTGGTCGAAAGCACCGACGACGTGGATCGACTTGGGCTGCCCGCCGATGCAAAAGTCGCTTATCTGACGCAGACGACGCTTTCCGTCGACGATGCGAATCGAATCATCGCTCGGCTTCGTGAGCGATTTCCGAAAATCGCAAACCCGCCCAAGGAAGATATCTGCTACGCGACTCAAAACCGCCAAGAAGCCGTCCGCGTATTGGTTCCCGAGGCCAATGTTTGTTTGGTTCTGGGTAGCCAAAACAGCTCGAACAGCTTGCGGCTGCGCGAAATCGCCGCCGACTTTGGAGTGGGCGCCCATTTGATCGACGGCGCTCAGGACTTACAGCCCGAATGGTTTCAGCCGACCGACACGGTCCTCGTCACCGCAGGCGCGAGCGCTCCCGAAACCGTCGTCAACGAATGTCTTGACTGGCTGGTCGACAAATTCCAGGCCACCGTCGAGCCACGTATCATCCGCGCCGAAGAAGTCCGGTTTCAACTGCCCAAAGCCTTGCGTCAGCTAGAAAAAGTTTAGCCGCGCGAATTACTTTTTCTTGAGCAATTCCAGCACGCAGTTCGACATCGCGACGACACCGGTTTCGAGTGTGGGTTCAAGGTCTGGTGCGAACGTGGCCGTGTGCAAGGATGGCGGCATGATCTGCTGCTGTTTGTAGTATTCGAGCTTCCGCGGTTCGATTGCGCCAAGTTCAAACATCACTGCGGGAATTCCTTGCCGGCCGAATTGCCCGAAATCCTCGCCACCCATTACGGGTTCGGTCTCGATAACACGGTCAACGCCAAAAGTACCGATTAGGATTTCGCGAATTTGTGCGGCAAGTTTGGCATCGTTTTCCAATGCAGGCGTCCCCTCGGAGACTTTCACAATCGGCTTCTCGGCTCCCGCGCTCATCGCGGCAGCGTCTGCTTTGCGTTGAATCGCATCCAAGACTCGCTTGCGAATGTTATCGCGATAAGTACGGACGGTGATCTGCAAATGGCAGCGATCGGGCGTTATGTTGTGCTTTGTCCCCGCATTGATCGCGCCAACCGTGACGACGGTTGGATCGATGGGCTTCATGTCACGCGAGACAATCGTTTGTAAATCAAGGATGAGCTTGGCAGCGATAACGATCGGATCGATCGTGGTATGCGGATAAGCACCATGTCCGCCACGGCCGATGATCTCAATATCGACGCTGTCGACATTGGCCATCGCAAATCCAGATCGGATGCCAACGGTTCCGCTGGGCAAAACCGAACTGCAATGCAGGGCGAGCGCATGATCGGGCTTGCCGAATCGCTCAAACAGTTTGTCGTTGATCATCGCCATTGCACCCGAACCACGTTCCTCGGCGGGCTGGCCGATAAACATGATCCGCCCGCTCCAGGCGTCTTTGTGTGTGGCGAAGTAATTTGCCACGCCGATCAAGTTCGTCATGTGAACATCGTGCCCGCAAGCGTGCATTGTTCCGACTTGATTCCCTTCGGCGTCGGCAACCATCTTCTTGGACGCAAAAGGCAATTCCGTTTTTTCAATGATGGGCAGTGCGTCTAAATCCGAGCGGACCATCACGGTCGGCCCTTCGCCGTTTGCCAGAATACCGACCACTCCGAATCCGCCGACGTTTCGCGTGACTTCGCAACCTGCGGCTTCGAGTTTGTCAGCAACGAAAGCGGACGTTTCTTTCTCTTGAAAACTGAGTTCGGGATTCCGATGCAATTGCACATACGCTTCCATAAGTGGCGCGAGGTTTGTTTTGATCCACTCTTGGGGGTCCTGTGCTGTTGACCGAGACCACGAAAGTAAAACAATTGCCAAACCAATTCCCATCGTCCGTCCACAGATCATGATTCAAAACTCCACAAGAGACTAAAAGTGCGAAAAGCTATATCTTTAATTCTGGGTCCCAGGCTCCTGCCTGGGAACCGGGTGTCTTGCTGGCTCTGCCAGCGGATTTAGAGGCTGAGCATGAGAGCAAGGGAAGGAAATATCGAGGCAGAGCCTCGGTTGCAATGCGTTCCCGGGCGGAGCCTGGGAACGAGGTTGACGAAGTGTCGATGGAAACGATCACTTGCTTTGAAGGTCCACGCCATTCCCCTTTTCGC
>JANMEB010000005.1:0-1350 GCA_031376585.1 Planctomycetota bacterium
TGATTTCGCCTACTTCATTTCAAGCGTCAAAGATAGCAATGGTGACTTATGGATGGCCACGTGGGGCGCAGGAGTCTGGCGCTACGACGGGAAAAGCATGACCCATTATCCGGTCAAAGATGGCGACAAAGATGTCACCCTGTTCACCATCTACATAGACAAGCAAGGTAACCTGTGGCTTGGCACCCACGAAGCCGGACCATACAAATTCAACGGCAAGACATTTGAGAAATTTAGACCATGACGGCAGAAAGAAGGCCGCCATTAGGCTGTGTCTCAAAACATCAGCCGCAGGGCGCTAGCCCCGGTTTTTGCCAAGAACGACGATCAAACAACCGGACGCTAGCGCGTTGCGGCTGAGGAAAAAACTCGCGATTCGAGTTTTGAAACACAGGCTGGCAACGGCTTCAACGTTTCAACGAACTGGGGTTTCTACATGGTGAAGTGCGAGCTGAACAAGGTTTGTCGGGACCTGTCTTACAGATCGCGGGCGAACCTGAAAATCCTTTACTCCTCAATCGAAAGGAATGGTCGATCGAAATGAAAGCCACCACTCGAGCGATCCTCTTCTGCTTGGCTACGTCGTCGTCGTTCGCCGTGGCCCAGTCACCAACACCGTCGTTGCCGACGGCGGCCAGTGCGACTCAAGGGCAAGACATCAATCCTGTTCAATCCTCTCGTTGGAACCAATGGCGTGGGCCCTTGGGGACAGGAGTGGCCCCCGGTGCCAAGCCGCCAGTGGAATGGTCCAGCACTAAGAACATTCGCTGGAAAACCGAATTGCCGGGGAAGGGGCATAGTTCGCCGGTTCTTTGGGATGATCATGTGTTTGTAACCGCCGCTATTCCTATCGGCCCAAAACTGTCCCCTCACATGAGCGGCCGACCCGGCGAACACGACAATTTGCCGATCGATAGCAATTATCAATTCGTTGTGATCGCCGTCGATCGGCGCGATGGGGCCATTTTATGGAAAACAGTGGTTCGTGAAGAAGTGCCACTCGAAGCGGGGCACATGACCGCTAGTTTGGCCTCCGCCTCTCCAGTTACCGATGGTGAATTTGTCTTTGCTCACTTCGGCGCCCAAGGTGTCTACTGTCTCAACTTGAAGGGCGAAGTTGTGTGGGAGCGACATCTCGGCCCAATGCACACCAAGCATGGCCATGGTCACGGGGCTTCACCCGCGCTCTATGGCGAATCGCTTATTGTGAATTGGGATCACGAGGATGGTTCTTTTCTCGTGGTATTGGACAAGCGAACCGGCAAGAACCGTTGGCGCAAGGAACGTCAAGAAGATACTTCGTGGAGTTCCCCCATCGTCATTGAACGTGCGGATAGCAAAGGAGTCGTA
>JANMEB010000071.1:0-12936 GCA_031376585.1 Planctomycetota bacterium
GCGGCGGGACAGGGCGTGCCACTCGAAGGCTTCAGCTAAAACAACTTAGCGGTTTAAAAAGCCGAGCCAGTTTTTTTTCTTGTCTTTTGCAGCATCTTCAGGATTCGCATCCGCGTTCGCTTCCAAGTAGAGCTTGTCGGCCAAAGCGATGATGCTTTCAGAAACGTTGGATTTCGGCGACGACTGAACGAACGGGACACCGTTGTTGCGACACTCGGAGACGACGCTGAAATTATTGGGAATTTGCCAATAGACTTGGCGGCCGATCGTCTCTTCGGCTTTCTTGATACTGATCTGGTTTTTGTCCAAGCCGCAACGGTTGACGATGATTTTCACACGATCCGCGACACCTTCAATGGTGTCGATTGACATCAGCAAGCGGACTACATTGCGCAAGCAGGGGAGATCGAGTTGCGTGATCAACAAGACGTGATCAGACGAACGAATGGCTTGCAGGTCAAGCGGCGTGTAGGATTTGGAAAGGTCAATAACTAGGTGTGTAAACGATGCTTTGAGCAGACTAATAACGCGGCTAAAGTCCGCAGGCGTGACCGAATCGTTGTCTTGCAATTGAACGGGGCGTGGCAAAAGGTAGACCCCCGAATCGTGCTTCGTGAGTGATTTTCGCAGCAACGACAGATCGAGCCGCGAAATATTTTGGGCTACGTCGAGCAACGTGTATTCTGGAATCGTATCCATCAGCACGTCGGCATCGCCTAGCGACAGATCCAAGTCCACCAGCGCGACGCTACGGCCAGGTTGTGCGGCTAAGGCGACGGCCAGATTCACCGCGAACGAAGTCGTACCGACGCCGCCCGATGATCCGGCGATCGCGATGATCGAGCCCGCTTTGGATTTTCGGCGGCTTGAGTCGGCATCGTTCACGCGTTCGAGCGCAGAAACGAGTTCTTCGATCTTGACGGGGCCATTGAGAAACTCGCGTGCGCCGGCGCGGATGACCTTCAAGATTATCTGCCCGTCCGTGCTGGCACTAATGACAATGATGCCGCAGTTGGGCTGCGCAGTCTTGACGGCCTGCACGACGGCGATGGCTTTTTCTGGGTTGGAATCCAAGTCGACAATTGCTACGTCGGGCGAAGTTTGCTCGATGACGTCCTGGAACGAGTCGTACCGCGAGCAATCGGCCTCAAGCCAGATTTCCTCGATACCCAAAAGATACTTTTTTAGAATCTCGCGGGACGAGTCTCGAGGATCGCAAATCACAATTCGAAGGGCGTTGCTCATACCGAATTTGACCTGTATTCAAAAAACTCAATCATCGACGACCATTGCAGGCAACGGTTCTCGTCTTGATGAATCTAGTGCGCAGAAAGTTGAAGGTGTGTTTGTTATCGACTTGTTGTGGCTCCAAGGCAAAGCCTCGTGTGCGTAACACCGACTTTGACGGTTGTAACACCTTGCGCGAATGGAAAGCCCGTAAAGGATTCGCTGCTTGGCAAGACTGCGGGCCAGACGCCCGCGCTCCGTGAGGCTCGATTGGGAAATGCAAAGTGCGACGGACCTTGATTCGTGAATCAAGGCCCGTCGCAGAATTAGTTTATCGCCCTTGGGCTGAATGTTCTTTATCGATTGAGATTTGGGAAACCAAAACCGGAGGCCAAGGAACTAGTTTCGTCCGCCGATCGGGAGATGATCGGCACTCGCATGGAACTTGTCGCCGCGCTCGGCTTGGGTGGTTCGGCAGGAGGCATCGCGGGCGTGTTCGGAGCCGATTCAGGTTGAACGGGCATCGATTCCGGCACATACGGTTGCTGTGGCAACACATTTTGAGGAGCTTGAATCGCGCCAATCGGGGTCGGCAGTGGGCAATCGACCGCGCATTGCGGGGTCTCGGTGTAACCGCGAAGGTAGAATTCCGTATCGCTTGGGCTTTGGGTCGAGCGGCCAGGAATGTTGGTTGGCATCCGATATTGTTCGACTTCGCCGATGAAGACTGGAGTGATTAGGAACACGAGTTCGATCTCATTTTTAGTTTCTTCGACACGGCGGAACAATTGACCGAGGTAGGGTCGATTCAGAAGGCCCGGCAAACCGGATTTTTCGGATTCGGTTTCTTCACGATAGTCGCCTGCAAGAGCCAACGTGTGACCGGCATTCATTTCGACACCGGTGTTCACGCGACGGACACGGAAGCCTGGTACGCCCGTGTTGCCCCCCAAGTCTGCGGCGATTTCTGACACTTCAGCTCGAATTTCCAAGCGAATCCGGCCTTGGCCGAGGATGATTGGGACCATATCGAGCTTGGTGCCGAACGGACGAAACTCAACGGAGGTCGTACCCAAACCCGAAGCAACTTGGACGGGCACTTCACCACCGGAAAGGAATTCTGCTGCGCGACCGTTCATCGCAACGAGGGTCGGCTCATCCAACAACTTGGCCACATTGTGTTGTTCCAACGCTTCGACGAAACCATCGAGGCGAGAGGTGTCGTTGAAAACACCGAATTGAAACGTCTGTTGGCCGGAAGCGACTGGTACAGCGCCAGGCGAATTCGAAAACGCTTGGATGATATCGGCTACGCTCGACGCAACCGCGACGTTTTGATTGGAAAACGCCCAGTCGACGCCGAGCTTGCGCAGTTTACTGCGCGAGACTTCGTAGACTTTGACTTGCATGGCGATCATTTGGCTGCCGCCGACTTGCAACTTATTCAAAACCGTTTCGGGATAAAAGGACCTTGTCATCGACATCACAACGGGGATATCCGTGGCGCGGGCAACGGTCCCGGAGAGCATGACACCGTTAGTGAGCGAGATGGCCTTAATCGTGGAGTCGGGAAATGCTTGTTGCAGCGAAAATTCCAACTTGCGAACGTCGCCGATGACGTGAATGTCGAAGGTGGTCAAGTTTCGGTTGGGATCGCTGATCGTGATCGAGGTCACGCCTGGTTTGATGCCTCGCAGCACAAGTTCATTGGGTGCGACCGGCTGGGCTTGCACGATGGCTGGGTTTTCCAGAACGAATTCCGGAATATTGTAGTCGAATCGCATGCGTCGACTGGTGTTTTGAATGATCTCGATTTGCTCGTGCGTTTGCGAGACCTCGAAATGCGACACGTTTTCGGTCTGCGACTGAGCCTGTGCCCGCGTCGCAAACAAGCTAAGTGACCCGCAGATCATTAGCGCTAGGGAGACTGTCAGTGAGAATTTGGATGCCATCCGTGGAGTCCTTAGTTACTGCGCCAGCCGAAATCGACAAGACATTGACGCGAACAACTCGAGACGTCATTTGCCTCGAGTCGCGCAATTGTTGGATTTATTACGAGATTACCAAACAGTGCACTTGTAGCACTGATTCGCAATCGCACGGTTGTTTCCCGAAATCCGTTTGTGCTTGTTGCAACCGTGTTTCTGGTTATTCGAGCTTATAGCGCGTTAAATTTATCTTCTTGTTCATCCGTAGCAGGATTGGATTCTTCGGAAGAACCCGAATCTTCGACAGGCTCCATTTCTCCGTTATCAACCGACTCGTCGTCAGAGATAACCGAAACATTAGAGTCGGCCGAATCGTCGTTCTTCGAAGTTTTCCCACCGGCAGAGTCGTCTGCTTTTTTGGATGGTGGTAGCGACAAATAGCCTTCAATCTTCTGCGGTAGCCGGTCATTTTTGTGAAATACAAACGAGACAGGGCCTTCTGGCGTGACCATCACCATTTGATGAACGATTTCGTTTGCATCTGAGTTGCCCTTGAGCAGCTTGGTTAAGAGACTGTCTTCGCCGTCTGGCTTGGCGATAGCGTCAGGATTGTCGTTAAAGTCTTCCATGGAAGCTCCGTCTGGGTTACCGCTATCATTGGCTGCTGCCAGAGGATTTTTGTCCTTATCTTCGGACCCCAAAACGAGCTTAATCGTGGCGACTTTTTGCGCCAAAATCAGCTTTTCGGCTTGGCTCTTGGTCAACAAGAAGCCGACGACCGCACCTTGAGAACTTTGTTTGCCCCGTTCGAGGTCAGGAGCTGTTTTGCTATTGATGGAAAAGACGCGGACATTAGTCAAAAACGTGCGTGAAATTTTGGTCTTGTCGGTGGTGAATACGCCGATCAAGTCAACGACATCGCCAGGATTGAGCAAGCCGGAGATCACGTCGTCTGCCGGCAATTTGATGGCGACAACTTTGAAGCCTTTTGGGATCGAGTGTGCGTTGACTTCAGTGCGGCTGATTACCATCTGCTTTAAGATAGGCATCTTTTTCGCAGCGCGGCAATTGAGCACCATGTCTTTGATTTCCTCCAATGAGGTGATCGCATCCGGCGGAACGAGGTTGGCTGGCCATCGTTCGATAGACACCTTGTCATCCGTCAGCTCTCCGTGAATGTCCATGTCGGCAAGCGACACCATCACGGGTTTTGTTTCTTCTTTTTTGGCCACGGGTATATTGTTGCTGCGCCCCATGACTTGGCTGATGCCGATGGCGGCGACCAGGCCGAAACCGAGTGATACGGCGATCAAAATTATGGACTTGGACTTCATCGATAACCACCTCGTCTGGAGACGTGCTTAAATTTGATTTGGGAAAGTTGAATAACGGTTTTTGAAAACGTGCTGACGGTTACGACTTGGACTGGAGCTGTTTAGACCAACAGCCCCATCCAGGCGAAGTAACCGATGGTGCCAATGCAAATGGGAATCCCGTACGGCAGCAAACACATCGAACTTTTGCGCTGCGCGGCGATTTGGGCTAGTGTTTCTGGATTTTTTACAATAATGATTTCGTTGGCGATGAACGCCATTTGTTTGAAGTGTTTTCGAAAGCCGCGATGCCAAGCGATTTGACCGATGGCAATAATGCCACCGACGATCACGGAGACGCAAAAGGCCATCAGCGTATCGCCGCAGTGAACCCAAGCGCCTACGCCCGCCAGTAGTTTTACGTCGCCTGCACCCATGCCGCCGATGGCATAGGCTGGCAATAGCAACGCCAGACCGAGCGTCGTACCGGCCAAGCTCCACGCAAGACCCGCGTACCATGCTTCGCCAGCAAAAGAGTAAGAAATGATGCTGTAAAGCCAGCCGCTGGCGATCATTGGAAGCGTGATCCAGTTGGGAACTTTCAATTGAATGCCGTCGATAACAGCGGCGACGATTAGCGTCACGCTGACGACCCAAAATGGCCAGTTATCGATCAGACTATTCTTTAATGCTTCGATCATCGATTTTCTCCCTTACCCCTGTGTTATCTGAGCCCACTGACTGTTCCGAAGTCGCGAGTTGGCCGTTCAAGTTTTCCTATCCAGAAAAATTGAACTGTGAAAAAGTAGCTTGTGAAAAGTGTTTGGCGAGAAAAAAACGCTGAACTGAGTCAAATTCTTGGCGGTTTTTCCGATTGCACGGCGCTTACCAAAAAACAAAAGCCCCCAAGCAAGTGACCTCGCAAGGGGGCTCGATGCGTTAGCAATAGGCTCCACCGGAGCTTTGAAAACTGCAATTAGAAGGAGCCAGTGCCCGAGCTGACAGTGCCCAAATCGGACGCAATGTTGTCAAAGGTGCTCTTGGCGTTGGTACCGACAGCTTGAATTGCGGTCAAGCAGACGATAACAATCAGCGCCAACATGATGGCGTACTCAACAGCCGTTGGGCCGTCTTCCGATTTGATGAAACGTTGTACTTTGCTCAAAAACTTCTTCATGGTTTTCTCCAACTAAAACGATTTGCCTGTCTCCAGGCGACATTTGACTTTACCAAACACGCCAAATCACTTGGGGCGATTCGCGTGCCTGCACTCGTTTGGCAGAGCCCAATTACTTTTCGTTGCCTAGGCGCTGGCGGCGACTTCGACCAATAATGTCAAGCTCCGGTAGGAAGCTCATCGCGTTGCTTTGCCTTCGACAACTTGGCAGGCGACGCCTGATTCGGAAACACATCCCAAACCAAGCGCGGCACTAAGTTGTGCGGCCCACACATGACTTTGCGTGAACACTGAAACACTATGTCATGTTTAGTCCCAGTCAAATCTTCGCGATCCGAAATGTTTGACTTTTCTTCCCACGCATTGATACCGCTAGTATTTCGTCAAGTTGCATCCAACATGCAACCGCTAAATTCGATCGATTCGAAATAATCAATTCGCGAGCAAGGCTGGGCATTGGGTATTTCCAAATCCTGTTGCTGGGCTGGGTCAATTTCCGGAAATTGACTAGTCGTTTGGGGGTTCGCGCCAGAGTTTGCTATAAAGAGGAAGCATTCGCTGGCAAAGGGGAGCATTTCCGCCGCAAACACCTGAATCGGGCGATTCCTGCGGCCTGGGAACTTTTGGCACGTATTCCGAGTCCAAGTAATGAACCGTCCCGATATGAACCCCGACGATCGTCAAGTGATCCAGGCCGTCTTGAACGGAGATTCGGAGCGATTTGGATCGCTGGTGGTGAAGTATCAAGACCGACTATTCAACGGCGTCGCGCGAATGCTTGGAAACGCGTCGGATGCCGACGATGTCCTGCAAGAAACATTTCTCCAAGCGTTCCGCAAATTGTCGTCGTTTCGCGAAGATAGTTCCTTTTACACTTGGGTCTATCGAATTGCAATCAATGCGGCGATCAATTTGCGGCGGCGGCAAAAGCGAATGTTGACGCTGTCGGACGAGTCCCAATTCAGCGATCGAATGGTTACCGACCCGGAATTGGGACCAGAAAAACGACTGGAACATTCCGACGAAGTTCGCGAATTACAAGATGGTTTGAATCAGCTCTCCGACGAGCATCGCAATATCCTCGTCCTGCGGGAGATCGAAGGTATGAGCTACGAAGACATTTCAGAATTACTCGATATGCCGATCGGTACCGTTCGGAGCCGACTCCATCGCGCGCGATTGCAATTGCGCGATTGCTTGCTTGCACGAAAGGAGAATCGACCGTCATGAGTGATTCTTTTCAACCTGAAATGCTGAGCGCGTTGCTTGATGGCCGATTGTCCGCCGAACAGAAGGCGACTGTGGACGCGCATTTGGCCAGCCACCCACAAGACGCACAAGTCGTGAAAGACCTAAAGCGACTATGCCACCAACTGCGTAGTTTGCCGGCGCTGTCGGCTCCAGCCACCTTACGGCAGAAGATTCTGCAACAAATCCAAAAGCCTGAGCCCGAATCGGAAACGCTTCCGGTTCCCTTCGTCGAGCGCTCATTCCGCAATACAGCTTGGTTATTTGCTTGCGCGGCGTCATTGGTCGGACTGATCGTTGTCGGAGTAAATTATCGAGCGAACCGAATTGAATCGAGCCGATTGGCCGAAAGCCAAAGCTCGCCGACACTACCTTCGCCTCCGGCACTAGTGGAACTGGCAAAGGATGAGAGTATCCCGGTCGATTCCGCGAAAAAAACCGACCTGTTCCGAGACTCCTCGTCAACGCCGGACGGCAAATCTGAACTGATGCCACCGGTACTAGCGCCGACCGAAGTGGCCGAGATCAGTGGGTCTGGTGGTGCGATGGACTCCGACGGCTTGGCCGACCAAGTTGCGACCGAAAATCAAACCCCAATGGCCGAAGATCCCGAACTCGGTGATCACCAACAAGCGATCGCAGCGACCGCCAACTGCGTCAGTTTTGATCAGTTAATCGTCGTCCAGGTCCCAACCGATCAAATGGCAGATACGTGGATCGCGTCGGTCTTTCAACGAGCCGACGTTCAAGTCGACGCGACTGAACCCAATTCGTTCGCCGAACAACTCCGACAACGCGAACTCGCACTGGCCAAGGAATATCAATCCTCACCGCTCGCATCAGCCCTCGAAGAAAAACAAAAACTGGATGGCGATGGCTTGGCAAACCGGCTCGAGCAATCGCTTCCCGTTGTTCCGAAACTTGTCGATACGAATGCGCCGGCAACGGCCTACATGATCGAAGCCGATGTCGAACAGGTTCGGCAAATTTTGGATCGGCTCAATGATACCACGATTATCGGTTTTCCGAATCCGTCACAAATCGTCGCTGCGGACAGCCATCAGAAAAACGACTCGACGGAACCAAAGGCGTTTCCGGCCAACCCAGCGATTGCGCGGCGACTGCACTCTCAGTTTTTATTGCGCGGGAAAACGGATGATGCCAGCAAGGAAAAATCGATCGTCGAGCAAGCAGTCGCGGCCGAGCCGTCGCAATCGCAGCGTGTGATTGACGCGCTCGGTTTAGAAAATCACCCCACCCCAACCCGGCATCGAATTTTATTTGTCTTTCATGCTGCCGCAGTTGCTCCAGTCGTGCCAAGCTCGAGAGTTGAACCTAGCGCGACTGCGGCCCCCGAAAACAAATAGCACCGCAGTATCTGGCGGCACGTCGAACTTCTCGCAATAAAGTTTGCTTGGGCCACGCTTGGCCCAAATTGATGCGGTTTCACCGATTGCGGCGTCTCTTTCGCAAGGCACTTTTCCGATTATGCTGGTATCTTTGCCTCGATACCAATTCGACATTTTCGGGAGACAGACGGATGTTGCCGACACGATTAAGCACACTGGGGTTGGCATTGGCCATTTCCGCGAGCTGCGGATTGACTTTGGGCCAAGACACTGACGAACCAAAAGACGAAACCCCAGGGCTGAATTCGGCTTTAGTCTCAAGTCTCTCGTTTCGCGCGATTGGACCGGCGCTAATGAGCGGTCGCATTGGCGACATCGCAGTCGACCCAGTGAATCGCTCGATTTGGTATGTCGTTGCGTCTTCCGGAGGCGTGTGGAAAACGACCAACTCTGGTGTGACTTGGCAACCGATCTTTGATTCTCAGAATTCGTATTCCATCGGCTGCGTGGCGATCGATCCGAACGATCGATTCACGATCTGGGTCGGAACGGGTGAGAACAACAGCCAGCGCAGCGTCGGTTACGGCGACGGACTGTATAAGTCGATCGACGGCGGTCAGTCGTTTAACCGAGTCGGCTTGGAAAACTCCGAACACATTGGCAAGATCATCATCCACCCCAAAGACGGTAACACGGTCTACGTTGCGGCCCAAGGACCGCTTTGGAAATCTGGAGGCGAGCGCGGGCTCTACAAAACCACGGATGGCGGGAAAACTTGGAACCGCATTCTGCATATCAGCGATGAGACCGGGGTCAACGAAGTCCACATGGACCCCACAAACCCAAATACATTGTACGCATCGTCATACCAACGTCGGCGGCATACTTGGACTTTGATCGATGGAGGTCCCGAATCGGGTGTCCACAAATCGACCGATGGCGGCGTGACTTGGAAAGCGATCAACGGCGGATTGCCTGGCGGTGACAAAGGTCGTATCGGCCTAGCGATTTCTCCGATAAATCCTGAAGTTGTTTACGCCATTGTCGAAGCAGCGGAAGGACAAAGTGGCTTCTACCGTAGCGCCAACCGAGGCGAAAATTGGGAAAAGCAAGGAAGCCATGTTTCATCTTCCCCTCAGTATTACCAAGAACTCGTCGCCTGCCCACACAAATTTGATCGCATTTATTCGCTCGATACGCTGCTCATGGTCAGCGAAGACGGCGGCAAGAATTTCGCGCCGGTGGGCGAAGCCGACAAGCACGTCGACAATCATGCATTAGTCATCGATCCAGTTGACGCCGACCATTTAATCGTTGGTTGCGACGGCGGGTTGTACGAAAGTTGGGATCGCGGCAAGTCATATGACTTCAAAGCCAACCTTCCGATCACTCAGTTTTACAAAATCGGCCTCAGTCGCGAAAAACCCTTTTACTACGTCTACGGCGGTACTCAAGATAACGCCACGCAAGGCGGACCAATCCGCACCGCCAATCGACACGGCATACGAAACAGCGATTGGTTCATCACAGTCTTTGGCGACGGCTTTGATTCGGCAGTCGACCCCAACGATCCGGACACGATTTACAGCCAGTCGCAATACGGCGGGCTGGTCCGCTACAACCGCAAGTCCGGGGAGGACATCGACATCCAACCGCAACCGGAAAAGGGGGGCGCTCCTCTGCGCTTCAATTGGGATTCGGCGCTACTGATTTCGCCGCATCATTCCAAGCGATTGTACTTTGGCTCGCAGATTTTGTTTCGAAGTGAGGACCGAGGTGATACTTGGACTGCAGTCAGTCCCGACCTAACGCGTCAGATCGACCGGAACAAACTGAAAGTCATGGGTCGCATCTGGGGCCTCGACGCAGTCGCAAAAAATAGCTCGACGTCGTTCTACGGAAATATCACTTCGGTCGACGAGTCGCCGTTGGTTCAAGGTCTGCTGTACGTCGGCACCGACGATGGCTTGATTCAGATCAGCGAAGACAGCGGCCAGAATTGGACCAAAGTCGAGTCTTTCAAGAATCTCGACATGCCCGAATACGGTTATATCTACGATATCAAAGCCTCCCTGCACGACGCCAATACGGTTTATGTCTGCGTCAACAACCACAAACGCGGCGACTTTAAGCCTTACCTTGTTAAAAGCCCTGACCGTGGAAAGACGTGGGTCTCCCTTGTCGGCGATTTACCAGAGCGCGGCAGCACGTACACGATCGAGCAAGATCACGTCAATCCAAAGCTCTTGTTCTGCGGGACCGAGTTCGGCTGTTTCTGCACGCTGAACGAAGGCGAAAAGTGGCTTCAGATCAAAGCCGGGCTTCCCACGATCGCGATTCGCGACATTGAAATTCAGCGCGACGAAAACGATTTGGTTTTAGGATCATTCGGCCGGGGTATTTTCGTCATGGACAACTATTCGCCGCTGCGCGATTTTTCCCAAGAGATGATCGACCAACCCGCCAAACTTTTCCCGATCAAGAAAGGCCAAATGTTCGTTCAGTCCGCACCGCTTGCCGGTGGCGGACGGGCTTTTCAAGGCGCCAATTTTTTCATTGCTCCCAATCCGGCGTACGGCGTGACGTTTACGTTGTATCTCAAAGATTCGCTAAAGACCAAAAAGCAAGCTCGAAAGGAAGCCGAAGCCAAACAGGCTCGCGCGAAACAAGATACCCCTTACCCCGCATGGGATGATTTGCGCGCCGAAGAAGACGAAGACGCTCCGCGCACCGTGCTCACGATTCGCGATTCGGCTGGCCAAATCGTAAACGCGATCGACGCAAGTTCCACCAGCGGCATTCAGCGATTGGTTTGGGACTACCGCTATCCCGGAATTGGCGGGCGGGGCAGGGGTGGTATTGGCCCAATGGCATTGCCCGGAAAATACACGCTCACCGTCTCGCAAATTGTTGCCGGTGAATCCAAAGAACTCATCGCGCCGACAGAATTTGAAATCGAACCGCTCGCATGGGCTTCGCTAGACGAACCCAACCGACAATCGATATTGGATTTTTGCCGCCAGGCAACTAAGTTGCAAAACGCCGTCGTCGCAGCCGGCCAAATCTTGACCGAAGCAGACGAACGCTTGGGTACGGTTCAACAAACGGTCAAGTCGAATCCGCAACTCGATCGCGCGATCTACGAAGAGGCTCGCCAGCTCAAGCTTCGGCTGGCCAAAGTGCGTCAAAAGTTTGACGGAGACCCGATTGTTGGTCGATACAACGAGCCGACTTATCCGGGCATTACTTCACGCATGCAGCAGATGGTCTTCGCTAGCTTTTCGGCTAGTACCGGCCCGACCGGCACGCATCGCAAGCTGTACGACATCGCCAGCCAGGAATTCGAAGAAGTCCTTGGCGAGTTGCGTCAACTCGTCGACACCGACCTCGTCGCGCTCAACCAAAAGCTCGACGCCGCCCAAGCCCCCTGGACCCCCGGCCGCAAGATCCCCGATTGGAAATAATCTTCGTTTAACCCAGAGCCAACGGCGACGGCGTTGTTCCGGAGCCAACGGCGACGGTTTTGATGTAGTATCGAGGATTCGTCGTCACCGTCGCCGATGGCTCCGGGTTAAACGAAGTTCGAACGACGACATTCCCAATTGATTTTGTTTAGTTCCCTGGCGGAGGGCCTGCGGGGAGTTGGTGAGACGTGAGCGCGGTTTTGGGCGGACGGCCAAGTTCAACTGAGATTGGCTTCTTGTCGGTGCCGCGAACGATGTGGACATCAACTCGATCGCCGGCGTTGAAGCGGCCCAGCGCGATTCGCAGGCTGCGGGTGTCGATCACGGGTTGGTCGTTGAGCGACGAGATGATATCGCCCACAAGAATGCCGGCCTTGAATGCGGGATAGTCGTAGTCCTCCGGACGCTCAGGCTCGAGCGGCGAAGCCTTCGGTTCGCCTTCGGCGTCTTCGTTTTTATCTTCAGGTTTCGACTTTTTCACTTTTGCAGCCGCGATTGCCTTGCGCCGTTCCTCCAAGTTATCGACACGCTCGACGCGGACGCCCTGGTCATCGCCGGTTGCGGCCACGACGATACCCAGATAGGCCGGAAAGAAATTTTTGCCTTCCTTCATTTGCTGCAAACGATCGTCCAAGCCAAAGAGCGGTATCGCGAAACCGATGCCGCTGTCGTACCATTCGACCCCGGCACCTTTGTCTAGCGAATTTGGATTGAGCGGGACGCAAACGCCAATCATGCGACCAGCGGCGTCGATAAGCGGCCCGCCGTAATTGGCCGGGCTGATGTTTGCGTCGGTTTGAATCGCGCGGCCGCCGGCGCGGTTTTTCGCACTGATCATTCCCAGAGAAAGAGCCGGGTTCACGTCACCATATCCGACGCCAATCGACATGGCCCATTGACCGACTTGGATTTCGGCGGGATCAATCAATTCAGGGACCGGCAAATTGCTCACGTTATCGATTTTGAGCAGGCAAATCTGTCGCGTATCGTCGCGCCCTAGGAGTTTGGCCAAGCGTCGCTGTCCGTCGCCCGTCACGACCGTGATTACCTTGGGCTGCTGGATAAAGTTAAACGAACTGGTGACGACGTATCCGTCTGGCGAAATGACGACTCCGGTCGTATTCCCTTCGCCTTGTTTGCGAATTCCGCCGATCACGCCTTGTAGGGCACTGACGCCTCCGAACGATTCGATCGTGACAAGCGTCGGGCGAATCCGCTCTGCCGCAGCCG
>JANMEB010000083.1:0-1813 GCA_031376585.1 Planctomycetota bacterium
GCCAACTCTGGCTCGGCCGCGACGGTGGCGAAGAATGGGATTGCCTATTCGATTCCCTTCCGCCGATCAACTGCGTCAAGGTCGCCGTAGTTTAGCGTTACAGCTGTCCGATAATTGTCGTAGCGATTTGATGCGGGGTTATTCAGTTGCCAATATGAACAAAGGAAACATCGTGTTGACGAAGGATCGGCACGCAGTGGATGGCAATGCGGGCGATTCCGAACAACAACGTCAGCCCGCTCAGACCAGTTTCCAAAAAAGGACTAACCTTCAGGCTTGCGAACACAGTCCATCCGCTATTATTATTTTGGGTTTCCGCAATAGTTTTGGCGACGAGCGTCGATGAGTGCTCACTCCGCAATTTCAGATTTGAATTCTGATCAAATACAGCCGGATTTGGAATTGTTGAAGCTGGCCCAAACGGGCGATTTTGGTGCATTTGAGCAGCTTGTCAAACGATTCCAAGGTCGCGTTTTCGGCGTCGCGTTAAGAATTGTTGGACAGCGGCAAGATGCGGAAGATGTGACCCAACAAACATTTCTTAGTTTAGTGGTACATATGGATTCGTTTCGCCAAGAGTCTTCAGTCGCAGCGTGGATTTTGCGGATTGCCGTCAATCATGCCTTGAAAGTTTTGCGCAAACGGCGCGGGCTCCCGATGGCTGCTTTTGGTAAGCCAGGCGAAGACGACAGTTATGCGACGTTGCCACATCCAGACTTTATTGCCAAGTGGTCGGAAACTCCGGATGTGCTTGTGCAGCGTGCCGAAACGCGACGGCAGATTGACGAGGCTTTGGCCGACCTGGACGAAAAATATCGAACGGTTTTCGTGCTGCGCGATATCGAAGAACTGTCGATCCGAGATACGGCTCAGGCGCTGGACCTAACGGAAGCCACCGTGAAAGTCCGACTGCTGCGGGCGCGGCTTTTGCTCCGCGAAGCACTTACGCGGGCCTTCGGGGACGAGGGAACGCGAATGTTTCCCCAACACGATCACAGCTAAGAATTCTTGTAACTTTTTGGAACCCGACGGGTCAATCCAATTGGACCTTTTTCGAGAACCCCGATGAATTGTGAAGAACTGCTCAAGGCATTAAACGAATACGTAGACGACGAGACAGCCAAGGCGATGTATCGGGATTTTGCCGAACATTTGGCTGGCTGCAATCCTTGCCAAGTCGTCGTCGACAACATTCGTCTGACGATTGCCTTATACAAAGCTGGCGAGCCGTACCCCATGCCGGACGAGTTCCAAGGCCGTCTAAGGGCCAGTTTACGAGACTGCTGGCAAAAAAAGTTTGGCGCGATGGGATAATTTGGACGCAAGTGGCGTTGATTACTTTGCAAAAATTCAAACGCAACTGTAACTTTTGGCAGATTCATGGATCGATACAACGTGGCCGGTGTTCGATCGGTTGTTTAAGTTCGATTTCAGGAGATGTGATATGTCCCCAAACACAATTACTGCTAAGGAATTACAGCTCCAAGTGTCGTCTGGGCAACTGGTTGAATTAATAGATGTTCGAACGCCGGTCGAATTTCGCGAAGTTCACCTTTCATTTGCGAAGAATATTCCGCTGGATCGATTAAATCCAAACGAAATCGTTGCCAAACGAAACGGATCGACAGGGAATCCACTTTACGTGATCTGTCGCTCAGGCAAACGTGGGCAGCAAGCGTGTGAAAAATTAGTTGCCGCAGGAATGGGCAACGTCGTCAACGTCGAAGGAGGCACCGCCGCTTGGGAACAAGCCGGGTTACCCGTCGTCCGCGGAAAAAAAGCAATGTCGTTGGAGCGACAAGTTCGCATCGCG
>JANMEB010000084.1:0-2650 GCA_031376585.1 Planctomycetota bacterium
CTTTGTCCAGCAATCGTTCGCTACGGATTCCAGCAAACGTCGACGATTCGCCGGGCCGCAAAATTTGACTCCCTGGCGTCGGCTTTTGATAGTAGATCGTCGCAGCAGCACCGTCCGGATGCTTGAGGGTTACGCTGACCCAACGGATGATTTCGCTTTGTTGTAAAGTTCTCAGAAACTCGATCGGGCCGAGAGATCCGGTCGTCAATTCGCCCAAAGGCAATTGTGAAACATAACCTGCCGGATGCAATTGGCCTTGCCCCGCACCAGTCCCTTTGGGAAGTCCATTGACTATGACTTCACCGCTGGGCGTCGTGACAACAGACTGTGCTTCGTGCAGAGAACAATATTTGTTGTCCTCACGCTCGAAACTATACACTTGTGGCCGACCGGTCAGTCGGTCAACGAACGGAATCAGCCCCTTTGGAAAATAGACCTTCAGCAATTCGTTATCGATGACAAGCGGAGGATCGGACGACATCAGGACAATGTCATTTTGTCCACGTTCCAATCGGCTAGTTTCAAATGGTCCCAATTCATTGAAGCGATGCCCGTCGTTTCCTCCGTTCTGAACGCTTATCCCACGCATCAAAACGGCAACCGTCAATATCGTGCTGAAGACGACCAGCAGCGAGCCTTTGAGGAATTGCACCCAAGTCGTCGAGACCATGCCGGCAGTGACGACAATCAAAATCACGACCGCCCCGACGATCACAACACCCGCCCAGTGCGGCAGTCCGAGCAGCGGCTGGATCAGCACACCCGCACCGACCATCTGCGGTATCAAGTAGAAAATGCTTACCGCTAACGTGCTGAGGCCCGCAGCGAATTTGATCCCGCGCGAGTTGAACCGCGAATCGAGGCAGTCGGCGAAAGTGAACTTTCCAAGTCGTTTCACCGGTTCGGCGATAACAAACAGCGCGACGATCCAGCCCGCCAAGTAGCCGATCGAATACAGAAACCCATCGTATCCGTAGAACGCGATCATTCCGCAGATTCCGAGGAACGAAGCCGCCGACAGATAGTCCCCGGCGAACGCGATCCCATTGACGAACCACGGGATCTGTCCGTGCGCCGCAAAATATCCTTGCGAAGTCCCCGCGCGGCGGCCCAAATAAAAGCTGATCCCTAAGGTCAAGCCAACGAATGCTAGAAACACCATCGTTGCCATTAGCGAAAATTCGTGAATCATGAACGCCCGCCCCGCTCGCTTTCATTGCCTTGGTCTTCCGGACTGCACATGACGCCGTAGATCAAAGACAACACAAACGCGAACACGATCAAGCCCATCCCGCTAGTCACCGCGAGGTTGACTCCCGCGAACGAAATTCGTTCCATTGTCTGTGGCGCGAACGCATTCAGCAGCACAAAGGCCAAATACAACCCCGCATAGACAACAAAAAATCGCAACCCTAACCGCGCATTCCTTTTCACTTCCAGCCACTCCCGATTTCCTAGCGAACCGTCCAATCTAGAGCAATTAAGATACCCGCTACGGTGCGAGCGTGCATGCAGGCAGCTTTGAACCTACGTTCACGAATCCTGCAGATTGTCTACGACGATGCGTTCGCCAGCATTTCAATCGCCGCGAGACCACCCGTGCTTGCGGATCGCGTGCAGATACCAAATTCGAAATCGAACCCTTGAAGTTGGGTAAAAAGTCGGCCATCAATCGGCGGACAGAATCCGCTGTTTAAACCAGTCATCGAAGAGTTCTATTCCTAGTTTGCGCCGGGCTGTTGAAAACCCGTTGATAGCTGGGGTATTGGAGCATCCATGTTTTGTGACCAAAGCATTCGACCTGAAAGGCCGTAACAATAAAGCCCAGGGCAGAGCGAAGCGGCAAAGCCGGGCAGCGCCGCCCTGGGTTGCCGTTCCCAGCGACGTTTGGCCCTGAAAGGGCAACACAATCGATAAGCTCAACGCATTCGACATGGTTTTGCCCTTTCAGGGCGTCGGACACTTTTTCGATGAAAACCCAGGGCGGCGCTTCACGACAGGTGCCGTTCGGCTCTGCCCTGGGCTATTTTGTTCGACCCCTTCAGGGCAAATGCAGCGTAACAAAACCGGATGGTGATGAAGGCGACGAATCAATGGTATTTTCATCAGGCCCGTTTCACACCCGCAGCAGTGTTGCTCTACGTCGGCGACGCCGAGAATAAGTTCTTGCACCTCGATGCCAAATCCCTGAGTCAACTCGACGTGACAGTCGCCGCCGCCGCAAAGATGCCAGACGTTGTCGTGTTCGACTCGCGCCGCAACTGGCTCGTCCTGATCGTATCGGTGCCCAATCCTTGGCGTCCTACGGAACCTCTTCAAATCCCGGTGCGTCGGCAATAGTCGGCTGGTTGTCGAATAAAACGATCGCGTGCCACGGCTCGATTCAACATGTATTACACAAAGCCCCCGGCCGAGAACTACCAGCTTGGAAATAAACTTGGGCCGCGAATAACAATTTTGTCGTGTCCCATTTGACTGGGCAAACCACTTGTTTTTGTAAGCAAGGTTTACATTGCGAAGCATGTGATCCGTTGGACAATTCGGGGTACAATCTTGCGTCAACCCGGAAGTCAAATTTTCGGCAACCACTGGAGCATTCAATATCGTGACCTTTGCGAAGTCCGCAACAACTTCAAAAGCACTCGACCGC
>JANMEB010000086.1:0-8778 GCA_031376585.1 Planctomycetota bacterium
CGTTTTTGCCTGGCCAGACGGTTGCCAGTTTTGATGTTTCGATCTTCGGCGATACCCGCGATGAACCGGATGAAACGATTCGAGTCTTGCTGTCTAGTCCAGTCAATTCTACGATTTCCGATGGTCTTGGCATCATCACCATCACCGATGATGACGTCGTTTACGTCACGATCACGGGGACTTCCGTCACAGAAGGAAACAGCGGCCAGACGTCTGCGGTCGTCACGGTTAGTCTCTCGATCCCTGCCGACTACGACATCACGATTGATTATGCAACGGCGAACGATTCAGCTACCGCCGGTTTAGACTACGTTGCGGCCTCTGGAACATTGACTTTTTTCGCGGGAGCTACCAGCCAAACTATTACATTGCAAGTGCTGGGTGATACTCTAAGCGAATTTAATGAAGCATTTGAAATCGTTTTGTCGAACGCCACACCCGGCGTTGAGTTGGGCATCTATCCCGAAACAGACGTCGATATCGAGGACGACGATGCGATTGGCATTTCGATTAACGATGTCAGCGTGACCGAAGGGAACGGCGGGACCGTCTTTGCGAATTTCACCGTCGAATTGACGCGCGCCAGCGTACAATCGATTACCGTCAAGTTTACGACCCAAAACGGTACGGCGAATGGTGTTGATTACCAACCCAATATCGCTAACGTGACCTTCAACCCGGGCCAGACGTCTAAGACGATATCCATTGGCGTTTTCGGTGACACGAAGATAGAGGCAGACGAAACGTTTTTCGTAAATCTATCCAACCCAACGAACTCTGTCATTATCGATTCTCAAGGCGTTGGTACGATCCTTAATGATGACATCGTCTCGATGCTCCCTTATATTTCGATCAACGATGTTTCAATTACCGAGGGAGGAATTGCCACCTTTACAGTGGTCCTTTCGTCGTCGAGTACCCAAGTCATCACGGTGAATTACGCGACCGCGAATGGCGTCGCAATAGCTGGATCTGATTACACAGCAACCAGCGGTTCCTTGACATTTAATCCTGGTGTCCTGTCCAGACAGTTTTCTGTCATTACGATCGACGATTTGACTGCCGAAGCGAGTGAGACTTTCTTTGTCAATCTTTCTGCCGCAATCAATGCGATCATCGCCGACGGGCAAGGACAAGGCACAATTCTCGACAACGAAATTGTGCTGCCTTCGTTTTCCATAACTGATGTTAGCCAACTGGAGGGTAACAGTGGACTAACCCCGTTTGTGTTTACCGTCAGCTTGTCGTCCGCCAGTACGTTAGCGACAAGCGTAAGGTTCGGTACCGCCAATGGCTCTGCGAACGGCGTCGATTACCAACCCAACATCGCCGTATTGAATTTTAATCCAGGCCAAACGTCGAAGACGATCACAATCAATGTGTACGGCGACACGTTAATTGAGGCGAACCAAACATTTTTCGTAAATCTTTCAAATCCGTCGAATGCCACAATAGCTGATAATCAGGCGTTGGCTACGATTTTGAACGACGACGTCGTTGTTTCTGCGTCCTTGAGTTCGTCGTCCCCACTTTTGACTAACTTGGGTCAAGCTCAATTGCCCACGACATCGCAATCGCGGTTAGGCACGGAAAAATCTGAGACTTTGGTGCAGACGTTGCCTACCCTTCGCGATTCGAAGGGATTGGCCTCACAGCGCACGGCGTTTGATTGGCCAGGGGATTTCCTGGCATTGCCACGTCGTGCGGCAGAGTGGACCGTTGAGCAAAATGCACGAGGGCTTGAATCTCGCGAACTTATTTCGGCAGTTGCCGAGTGGAAAATCCAGGCCTCGTCGCAAAAGATTTACCTAATATCCGGCGACGAATTGTCTTCAGATTCTCTCCCCAGTTGAATTCCTAAAGACGAACTCGTTTCGAGGTTAGCGCCCACAAACTATTTTCAGTCCGAGCCCATGGTCTGAGAATTGAGATCCGCCTCAGTCATGCCATATTATGGCTTTTCGCACCTTCGCGAATAGTCGATGTTCAATCGTCGACGTTTGTTGGATCGACGTACGGCGGCGACACTCGCTCGCGTCATTCGACGTCCTTCCGTATGAAACCAATAGCCGAGGCGGGACTCGAACCCGCACGACCCTATCGGGTCACAGGATTTTAAGTCCTGTGCGTCTGCCATTTCGCCACTCGGCCTCGTTCGCGATTCAACAGAATGAGTTAGGAGGTCCAACCCAATCCTGACGAAATTCGTCAAGAGCGTGGGAGGGAGTCATTATGAAGTCGGCGAGGATTCAATAAACTAATGACTCTGACGCCTCCAGCCAAGTAGCCGGACGAGCAGGCAAGACTTTCATTGGTTAAATCATCGAGGCACGAGTGTCTACAGACGACGCGGTCATATCCTGTCCTTGCAATTTGCTCGCCGCAATTTTGCCGACGCGTGGATCGCTCATGCTGGATGTCATCTTCTTGGCGACCTTTGCGATTGTGGTGGTCATGGCCATCAGCATTTACTTGGTACGATTCCGCCGCAAGTATAAACTGCACGCGCGAATTCAAGTCGCACTTTGTGTCGTCTTGCTGGTTGCGATCACTGCTTTTGAAATTGATCTGAGATTTTTCACGGATTGGCGAAGCTTGGCTCGCCCATCGCCGTTTTATGACACGGGTTGGGTCGATCGCTGTTTACTTGTACATCTGTGCTTTGCGGTGCCGACCCCGCTGCTATGGCTCGCCACGATTATATTGGCGCTGCGATGGTTTGGTTGGAACGCCGTTCCCAACCGGCAATCAGCCAATCATCGAATCCTCGGACGGGTATCGGCTATTGCAATGGTGATGACCACAGTGACAGGATGGGCGTTTTATTACATGGCGTTCGTTGCAAAGTAGCCAAGGCAAATCGGCTGAGCGCGACTGACGGTAGAACTATTGATCCAGCGCGTTGCGTTCTTGCAGAGTTGCGGTCGTCGTGCGAGATTCTCCATCGCGCCGGTAGCTGAGCTCGATTTCGTCACCGGCTTTGTGACTCCCGACGATGATGATCAAATCTTGAAAAACGTTTATGGGAACGCCGTCGATCGCGGAGATCTCGTCGTCGACCGCCAAGCCAGCTTTGTCGGCACCTGTACTGGGCAGGACTTGACTAATTTTGCACGATTCGTCCGAACCATCCAAAGGCCCCATGACACCCAAAAATCCGCGACCGACGACTCGCACGAAGACTTCGGGACGCTTGACGCGAAATTCAAGCGCGTCCGCCGAGTCATATTCGCAACGTGAAACGTTGAGGTATCGCAAACTCATAATCTCCGCTGCCGTCTCCCATTGTTTCGCCGAAATCGAACACGACGAAAAGTTCAGGCGATTCAATCGGCTCACTCGCGAAAGCAATGCGAAGTCTTCGTCAGTTCCTTTCCAGTTCGCGCCAAGTGTGACATTTCGATAAGACGCCGTTGGGGATTCGGACGCGTCGATCAGGACCGGACCGTCGAACTCAATTCCGCTACCGTTGTCGTTGCCATCGCCGGTCAACTTTGTCTCGACTTGTGATTTTATGCTGGCCAGCGCTTCATCGTCGACCGCATCCTCGGCGGCAAGAATTTCGTCGATCCTTGTTTGCACATCGGCAACGTCAAGCTCATTTCGCGCCGGGGTGGTTGGTTGGTCGACAAGCCGAGTGTTCTGCCGCTCGTCTATTTCCTCCCCAAGCACACTTTCGCGTAAGACGATCCCTCCGCCCAAGAACATTTCAGAACCCTGGTCGACATCGACGGTTGCTCCCAGTTCCACCAACCGTTTTGAAATCCGTTCGACTTGTGACTCCAGCCACAAATCGCGCATGCGGAAACTTTTTTCGGACAACCCAGGCATGCCATTACGTCCCAGCAGATGCATGATTCGCGTGACCTTGCGTAGCGTCCGCTCGTCTCCATTCAGTCCGATATCTTCAAGCGTTTTTGTGGCGCGCCAACGAGCTTCTGGGTTGGAATCACACAACGTAGCTGTCAGCGAAGGAATCGCCGCCAATCCGAGTTCCGTTAAGTCGCGCACTGCCGCTTGACGCTGGCTATAGGCATTATCAGAAAGCTGACCAATCAAGCGAGCGACATCAGCGACTTTGTCTTGAGCCGCTGCACTGCCGACCATCGCAATTACGAATACGCAACCGAGCGACGAAATTTTATGTTGCGATCCCATACGGTCATCACTGAGTGAATTCATCGATCAGACTAAGCCGAGCTTCGCGATCATTCGCGGTGTCAGTCCAGAGCTTGCCGCTGATTAAGCTCAATTCTAACCAATCGACGAAAAACTGGCATGAGCATTTTTCCCATTCAGTTTCCAGAGACAAAACCAAAACTGCCTTTGTCGTTCGCCAATTTGCCTCCGCTGCTGCGGATTCGGAGGAAATCGAGATCTAACCCCCTCGCTTCGAGGTTCAAATTCTTAGCTCCTTCCACGGCCTTGAACACCTGGCAACGGACAATATCAACCAGCGGGTTAGCCCTTTTGTATGTCGACGACGAGATGGACTTTGGCCGACAGTGAATTCGTGATGAAACAAGTTTGCTCGGCTTTTTCCAGCAAGTGCTTGCCCCGATCTGCATCCGTGTCCTCGGGAATCACCAAATGAGCCGTGACCTGAAACTCCGTAAAACAGACCTTGCGTTCGACCCGGTCAAGCTTCCCCGACACATCGCACCGCAAACTTTTCCAGGCAAATTTCGAAGCTGCTGCGATTGCCCGGAACGACAATATGAAGCAGTCGCCGACGGCACCGACCAACAAATCTTCAGGTGACCAGAGATTGCCCGGTCCGCCGAACTCCGCAGGCGCCATGGATTCCAAATTGGGGAGTCCAGCTCGCTCCAAGATTACCGGGCCCTCGGTTTGGGCTGTCGAACGAATATTGTATTGATGAGGAAATTGGGCCATGATTCACCGCAGTCGAAACAAAGTGATCATTAAGTGCTTGGTAGTTTAGCAAACGATAGGACGACGTTGGAGTACGGGAACTTGAGAATACGCAAAACGAGCGGCTAGAATAACAGTGCTAGAATTTGTCGCATGGGCGTTATCCGCCTAAACCAAGTTTCGATCCTCAATCCGTCGGGCCCTTGATTGTCGTTGGTTTTACAATTCGCACAAAATCAACTTTCGGGGATATTCGGAACGGGAGGCCGGTAATGCAAATAAAAGAAAACAAAATGAAATCGATTTTCTATTGCACCATTGGCGTGGTGTCCGCTTGTCGCATGTTGACGGGCACTGTTTCGGGTGACGATTGGCCGCAATGGAACGGGCCGAAATTCGAAATGATTTCTCGCGAGACCGGCTGGTCCAAAGATTGGACGGCCCAACCACCCAAGGAATCTTGGACCAAAGAAATTGGCACGGGCTTTAGTAGCGTCAGCGTGGTTGGCGATCGCTTGTACACGATGGGGCGCGAAGGTGACAAAGATGTCGTGTATTGCTTGAACGCGACCACTGGGGAACCGATTTGGACCCACGCGTATGAGTGCGAGTTGGTTGCCTATTTGCACGAAGGCGGCCCCGGATCAACTCCAACCGTGTCGGACGGCCGCGTGTTTACCTTCAGCCGTGAAGGCCATGTTTTCTGTTTTGATGCCAACGACGGAACAGTCATTTGGAAACTGTTCTTGCCCGACATTACCGAAGTGAAACATCCCGCGTGGGGGCTCACATCATCGGCGATCATCGTTGATGAAAAAGTCATTTTCGAATCGGGCCGACTCGTTGCATTAAACAAGAATGATGGAAAACTTGTTTGGCAAACAGAAGTGCGGCCAGCAGGTTACGGTTCACCGATTCATTTTTTTCACGACGGCAAGTCACTCGTTGCAACGCTAAACAACGCTGGCTTGTTAATCGTTGATCCAGCGGACGGCAAGGAAATTGCGTTTACCCAATGGAAAACCAATTGGCAAACCAATTCGACAACGCCAATTTACTTCGATGGCAAGTTCTTTCTTTCGACGGGCTACAATCGTGGTTGCGCTGTCTACAAGTTTGAGGGCGACAAGCTGACCGAAATTTTCGCCAATCGAGAACTTAGCAACCACATGAACAATAGCGTCGTTTATCAAGGGCATATCTACGGCATCAGCGGAAACTCAAACATTAGCAAAAATTGCAAACTGGTTTGCTTGGACGCAGCAACCGGCGAAGCGAAGTGGACAAAGCGCGGCGTCGGTTGCGGAAGCCTCTTGATTTGCGACCGACACTTGGTTGTTTTGACCGACGACGGCGCAATGACGTGCGGCCCGGCCGACGCAACGGAATTCAAAGGTACAGGCAAAGTCGAAGCACTGAGCGGCAAATGCTGGACCGTACCGGTGATCGCCAACAGCCGAATCTATTGCCGTAGTGCCAAAGGCAAACTCGCCTGTCTGCAATTGCAACCCGATCCAACGGCTATAGAAAACGGGGGAACTGGATTCCAACCGATCGATAAGCATTTCGCGATTCCTGAGACTTGGAAGCGATTGAGCAAAGACGAAATCTGGGTCGACTTGGACGCTCGCCAAGTCATCGTTGGCGGCCATATTTGTTTGACCGCAGGCGCGCTGGAATTTTTTGCTTGTCCGCTGCACACGAAAGAGCACGAGTCCGTGGTTTCGACGCATGCGTCGGCCAAGTTCGTGCATGCCGCGCTGCTGGCCGTCGGTGCCAAGCCGGGGTCGCCAGTGAGTTACGATCCGGATTACAAACCGGCGACGGGTCCAAAAGTCAAAATCAGTGTGCGTTGGATGCAGGATGGAAAACTAGTCGAAAAACCAGCGCAACAAATGGTGCGAAGCATAAAAACGCGCGAACCAATGGAGCACGATTGGCTCTTTACCGGCAGCGGGACGTGGAAAAACCCGGACACGGGCGAAAGTGTTTACTTGGCTGACAGCGGCGAGTTGATTTGTGTCTCAAATTTTGGAAACGCCACGTTGGACTTGCCCGTAAAAAGTAGCGATGACGCGTCGGGACTATTGTTTGAGGCCCTGTCCGAAAATATTCCTGATTTAGGGACTTTGGTCTTATTGGTCTTGGAGCCTGACGTGGAACCCACGGCGACTGCGGCAAATCAGGCCCAATCGCCTCTAACGCCTAACGAAAAATCCCTCGCGCCGAACGAGAGTAAAATCAAGTAATCGCCGGCAGTATGGTTGGGGATTTGCCGCAAGCTACAATTTCAGGTTGGGACGACTGGTCACAAATTACCTTGGGAGAATATTTCTAATCGTGCTGGAATCAAGACGGAAGCAAGCGGTCGAAAAGGAATTGGCAATCTTGGTGCGCGTCATTTGCGACGTCCATTCGGCTTCTGACGATCCGCTAGAAGAACTTGGCGGGCTGGCCAAGACTGCCGGTGCAATGGTCGTGGGCGAAATGGTCCAACGAAGGCCTCAGCCGGACGTGACGACATTTTTAGGCTCGGGCAAAGTCGCCGAATTAAAACGGCTGGTCGAGTTTCACGCGGCCGATGTGTGTATCTTTGACAATGACTTGAGCCCAGCCCAACTCCGCAACTTGGAAAAGGAATTGGGCGTTAAGGTCATCGACCGAACTGAATTGATCTTGGATATCTTTGCAACGCACGCCCAGACATTCGAATCGCGATTGGCTGTTGAGTTGGCTCAGCTCGAATATTCTTTGCCACGCCTTAAGCGAATGTGGACGCACTTGTCGCGTATCAAAATGGGCGTCGGCATGCGAGGCCCTGGCGAAAAACAATTGGAAGTTGATCGACGACTTGTTGAAAAACGAATTCACGATTTGCGGTCCGAGTTGCACGAGGTCGAAAAGCGAAAACAGCGCCAAGTCGCTTCGCGACGCGATCACATGACGGTTTCACTTGTTGGATACACCAACGCCGGCAAAAGCACCTTGATGAATGGACTGACCGATGCCAACGTTTTGGCCGCGGACAAACTTTTCGCTACGCTCGACACGCGAACGCGCAAGTGGCAACTCCCCAGTTGGGGCCCCGTATTGCTGAGCGATACCGTCGGATTTATCCGTGACCTGCCGCATCGTCTAGTCGCCAGCTTTAAAGCCACTTTGGAAGAGACTCGCCAAGCCGATCTGCTGCTGCACGTTGCCGATGCAAGCAGCCCCAGCGTGTCGCAGCAAATCAGTGCCGTTTACAAGGTCTTAGAAGAAATTGGAATTCAGCAGAAGGACACATTGCTGCTGCTCAATAAAATTGACTTGCTCGCGTCCCGATCGACACTCGATAGTTTGCTCGCCCGTTATCCTGGCGCGATCGGCATTAGCGCCGTTACTCGTGAAGGTTTTGATCAACTGGCTGATGTTGTCAGCGCGGCGTTAAGCAGATTTTTTCACGACATCATCGTTGAGACTGGAGTCGAGAACGGTCGACTGTTGGCCTATTTGAACTCTGCCGCCGAAGTCCTTTCGACGAAATTTGACGGCGAGCGGGCATTTGTCCACTGTCGAATTTCAGCCGAAGCATTAGGTCGAATTAACGATCCAACGGCCGGCATTCAAATTTGCGAAGCTCGTTCGCCAAGCGACAACGGACAAACTCTCTCTAACAACGGTGAGCCCGTCTAGAAACTACTGACGCGAGTCAATAGAGTTTCATACGGATGGCAAACGTGTCGTCGGCAGTTTGGTATTTGGCCAAATGTGTCAGCACTACCGACTCGCGCCGGTAGTTTGCCTTGAATTCGTGAATAGGTTTTCGTGAACAAAACCGCACTGTAGGTACTCAATCCATGGCCCGCCGACGACTAGAGCAAGGTGTCGCGATCGTCACGGGCGCATCGAGCGGGATCGGCC
>JANMEB010000152.1:0-1335 GCA_031376585.1 Planctomycetota bacterium
CGCCGATCAGATCGTCGTCATGGACCACGGCAAGATCGTCGAGATCGGCACCCATGAACAGTTGCTCAGCCGACAAGGCATGTATGCGGAAATGGTCGACCGCCAACAAACTGCCATGATGTTGTAACGCCCCGCTTTTCACATCTGCCGCGCATTGTTCGTTTAGCCGGACCTCTTCGGGCCGCTCCTGCGCCACGGTTAATATTGTCCGTATGGCGAGGACGCAGCGCCCGGAAGGCGGGCGGTTAAACGCAGAAAAAGTCGGGCTATCTTAAATTTTTGCCACTGATTTCGCTTCATCGCTTACCATGAACGAGTAGACCAACACGAACGCCGCATAAAACGAGACAAAGAAACACCAATGGCTGGCTGCGCTGTCGGTGAAAATAAAACTGATTATGGCCCACATCCAACCCCAGGACACAATCGCCAAGCTCTGCCAAAACGGTCGCCACCAGAGCAAGAACGGTGCGCCAATCACCACCGCCCAAAGTCCATACGCCCAAATCAAAAACACCGGTGGATTGCGCGGCGAATACCAATTGAGATGCCCCTCCGGAGTGACCTGCGTATAAGTCGGATGATAATAAACACGCGCCACAACAACCAGGCTTAGCCCAAGGATTAGTAACAGGAAAAATGGTACGCGGCGCGGACGAACGGGGAGCGAATACAACGAACCAAACAGCGGACCCCAAGCTTGAACCAACAGCGCCAACGGAATCAGGCCAATCGTTAGCAATTGATTGACCAATCCATGTGGTGTCGGGCCGTCAAGCCAAAGAAGCCCTTCGACCCACTGCATTGCGGTGATTCCCATTAACGCGACCGCACCCCACTTGAGTCGCGGGTTTTCGCGTCGCAACAAGTAGGCAGCCACCCCATACGCACAACCGCCGGCAATCAGACTGGAAGTCGCGTCGAAGCACATGTGACTAACCCTCCAAGATTTGACGACGCTTTGCAAGCGTTTGAGCGACACCAGTTTACCACGAGCGTCGCGACCACTATTTGATCGTTCCGCAGTTTCGGTGTACAAAGAACAGGTGTACGAAGAACACTTGCCGTTCATCCACAGAATCATGGCGAGCACGGGATCATGGCGAGCGGTGGGTGTAAGCCCACTGATTCTGAGTTCAATTCAAGTGGTGTCGTTACTGAACTGCGACTTTGAGAAAATCGGAGTACCAATGTCAAACGAGATATTGAAAACGCTCGAGCAGCTTCATGCGGAACTTGCAAAACACCCGCAGTTGGACGCGAAAACAATCGAGTCGCTGCGAACCCTGATTGCAGAAATTCCTGCGGCAATTGAAAACTCCGAAGCCGGGACAC